>CBDUQV010000057.1:0-10261 GCA_965369615.1 uncultured bacterium
AGACACTGATTACACTGATTTTCACCAATTAATTATCAAATAGTAGGTTTAAATCTTCCTGTTTTCTTTCGCCAAGGATAAAATTAAAATATTTTTATTCTCTGTTCATCCGCGTATATCTGCGTCCAGACATTGTTTTCATACTGACCAATTTTTACCGATTTTTGATGGACCTAATTTTTTGATATGCTCTGTGAATTCAGTCATCGTGTCAGCAAATTTTTTCCCCTCACTTGCACTAATCCACCGCAACCAAAGTCTATTCTCATCAAGTCCAAGAGTTTTCATGATTGTTTCGAAAACCTTAATTCTTCTCCTCGCTTTATAGTTCCCTGAAACATAATGACAATCACCCGGGTGACAACCGCCTATTATAACTCCATCGGCGCCCTCTAAAAATGCCCTCCAGATATATGCGGAATCAACGGAACCAGAGCACATCACCCGTATCGGTCGTATATTTGGTGGATATTGTAACCGCGATGTTCCTGCAAGATCCGCAGCGCTTGACGTACACCAATTGCAAAAAAATCCAACTAATTTCGGTTCGAATTTCTCAGCCATATTGCCTCCTAAAAACTTTTTTTGAATGCAGGCTAAAGCCTGCGACTACTTACACAAATTCTTATTTCAGGTAGCCGCACCTTCTTTCCCCGTTAGAAATTTTTCTAATGCTTATAAAGTTCTCAAGATAATCCATTTGTACGCTCATTTTTCGCTTACCACTATTCTTCTTCTTCATAGAATCCAGTAATTCCTCCTCCGAGGAATGGATCAAATTCCTTTCTGTGTTTTCGTATAACTTCAAAATTTCTGTAATCGGGCAAAAGAATTGGAGCAATCCTCTTTGTCTTAATCCCTGCTTCCTTCAATTCCTTTTCATATTTCTTTACATGGTCAAAATTAAGTTTGCCAATCTTTACCGTCCTTGACTTTTCTGAAGCATGCAAAGCGGCTCTTCTCCCGAAAACATTATAATCAAGTACAGAATTACCCATAAGTCTGTTCCTGCCGTGTAAACCACCAGTTTGTTCACCTGCGGCATACAAATTGGGAAGACTTGATTCACCATTTTCATTAATCTCTACGCCCCCATTCTGGTAATGTAACGTTGGGAAAACGAGCATAGGATATTTCATAATATCGATATCAAACCTGTGGTATTGCCGAACCATTGCAGGCAAATTCTTCTCTATTGTTCCCGAACCATTCAAAATATCTATAATCGGGGAATCGAGCCAGATTCCAGCCCTTCCTGCTGGTGTCTTTATTCCCTTATCTCTTTCAGTGCACTCACGAATAAGTGCAGACGCTTCTACATCACGAGGTTCAAGTGGGAAGACAAAAAGTTCTCCAAACTTATTCACCGGTTGTCCGCCGAGTCCTCGCACCTTCTCGGTAATAAGAAACCCGAGTATCTGTTCGGGAAATACAGCACCTGTTGGATGATATTGCACCGAATCCATAAACATCAGTTTCGCTCCTGATCTATATGCCATAACAAGTCCATCTGCAGTTGCACCATAATGATTTGTTGTCGCAAATCCCTGGATGTGCAATCTACCATATCCTCCCGTTGCAAGAATAGTCGTTTTTGCCTGAACAACAACATATTCCTCTTTCTCGGTTTGGTACAATAACGCTCCAGCAACCTGCCCTTTGTCATCCATGATAAGTTCAATAGCGGGTGTAAATTCAAGAACATCAATATTATCCGGATGGTTCCGAACCTCATCTCTCAAAGTTCTCATTATCTCAGCACCCGTATAATCCCTGCAGGACATCATCCTCCTCCTTGATGTTCCTCCACCTGCTTTGGTAAAAAGCACCCCGTTCTCATCTTTGTCCCATATTACACCGAGATCCTCAAGGTACTTGGCAATCATGGGACCATCCATTGCCATTGCTGCAACTAATCCGGGTTTATTGTCAAAATGTCCTCCACCCATTGCATCAAGATAGTGAATCAATGGATTATCATGTGGGTTAACCGCTGCTTGCATTCCTCCCTGAGACATCATTGAATTTGAATCTCCAAGCCTTAACTTGGTGGAAATGAGTACTTTTACACCTTGCTTCTCTGCCCATATCGCTGCCATTGCACCCCCACCACCTCCCCCAATGATGAGAACATCAACATCGTAATCAATTTGAGATAGATCAATATCATCCGGATTGATCCGCGAGTGAGATTCCAAAATTTCTGAAACTTTTTTTGTAAGGTTCTCACCTTTATTGGGTCCAATCCGTACTGATCTTCTTGCATCAGGTTTATAGTCAGGATGAAACTTGTTAAGAATCTCATCTCTTTCCTTTAATGTTAACGGCTCAACAACAGGTTTTCCGGTTTTGGCTATTTCAACCCTTTTTGGACGTGTCTTTTCCACCATTTTAAGCGATTCCATCATATATTCAGGATACATTCTCTTCCCTCCTTGGGTTTTCAAAAACATTAACGCACAGATATTCACAGAAAAAATTAAATCTTAAAAAACAGGGATTGGAAGAGAAACTTATGAATTCCTGATATTCAGTGAACTTCTGTGTCATTCTGTGGCTCATATATTGTTTTGGTTTATGTGATTTTGAAGTCAAGGACTCTCTCCTTATATCGTTTTTTTAAATCTTCCCTTGATAGTCCTTTCATTTTTTTCATATCCTTATCAAACTTCCCTTCTCCTAACTCATGTAATCGATCATAGAGATACTTCGATCTTTTTGTAAGGTATCGCCCAAACAATCTTCGCGCAAGAAGCGCAGCATTAAACTGAACCATCTCAGCCGGACAACGCATTGTACAGAGTCCACACATAATACAATCAAAAGAGATATCCGCTGCCTCCGCAATGTCACCCCTGATGATAGAATTTACGTAATCCATTACTTCAATATCCTGCGGACAGATCTTTGTACAGGTATTACACGATACACATCGAAAAACTTCAGGATACAAAGTGAGAAACGTCGAAACGTCTGGTTTTAATTCAGCAATATCGTATATCGCTTTTTGAGCAGGCGTAAAAGGGATCTGCGCAAGGTACATCTCGGGTTCGACAACTGCTTGACATGCAAGCCCTCCGATAAGTTTAAAATCACCCGGCAGTCTATATACCGTAGCACATGCTCCGCAAAAACCTTCCCTGCATCCAACACCTCTTTTTAACTGGTAGCCTGCGTACTCAAGGGCATTAAGAATTGTTGAACCTTCAGGTACCATCACCTTATCACCCATAATATACACTGGTATCAACTTGTGCTCAGGTTCCATCAAAACCTCCTGATATATTGACCGATGAACGGATTCCAATTTGTAATTTTTTCATTGTTATTTGGTAATTGTCCTTTTTGTGCTCATCTTTTTGGTTGCGATTCTTTAAGGTTACTATCTGTACTATTTCAGTGAACTTCTGTGTCATTCTGTGGCTCATTTAATTTCAGTATTTCTCCGTTGCGACTTCTACCATATCAAATATTTGTTTCTTTGTAAAGTTCTTATGCTGCATCGCACCACTGGGACAGGCTCCCGCGCAAGCACCACACCCTTCACATAATGCTTCATTCACGACTGCAACATTTCTGAGCGGATCGACCTCAACTGCGCTGTACGCGCATGTCTTTTCACATGTCCGGCAACCAGCACATACCTCTTCATCCACCTGTGCAATAACGGGATTTCCGAGTATATAATCCTGACTGAAGAGTGCAAGCACCTTTGCTGCGGCACCGGATGCTTGAGCAACAGTGTCGGTAATATCTTTCGGGAATTGAGAAACACCCGCAAGGTATATTCCTGCAGTCATCGTCTCCAGTGGTCTTAACTTGAGGTGTGCTTCCTGAAACCATCCGTATTGATCCGTTGACAATCTTAACTTTTTTGCAAGCTCGTCGCTTCCTTCAGAAGGCACAATGGCAGTGGCAAGTACAACCATATCTGTTGAGAGTTCAA
Source organism: uncultured bacterium (assembly GCA_965369615.1). Taxonomy (GTDB): domain Bacteria; phylum Hydrothermota; class E44-bin80; order E44-bin80; family E44-bin80; genus SOKD01. The sequence continues at coordinate 3,947 of CBDUQV010000057.1, forward strand.
TCTGCTCTCCTGTCAGGGTATCAACACCCCAGACCTTTAACTTCCCATTCTCTCGCACCACCTTTGAAACTTTCCCACGTAAATAGATAATATTATCTTCCTCTTTTGCCCTTTGCACAAACTCTTCGTATCCTTTTCCATCCGAACGGATATCTATATAGAACACATATGCCTGGCCATCGGGAACCATATGCTTGTAAAGCATTGCCTGCTTGATAAGATACATACAGCATACCTTTGAGCAGTAGGCAACACCATGCTCGGGGTCTCTTGAACCCGCACAAGAGATAAAAGCTATCTCTTTCGGGACAATCCAATCAGAAGGTCTTACCGGTAATCCACTCGTAGGGCCAGAGGGGCATAAGAGCCTCTCAAATTCAAGTCCATTCACGACATCAGGATCGTTTATATATTCTTTTAAATTTTCATTCGGCATTAGATCAAAACCCGTCGCAACCACGATTACTCCGACTTCCTCTTCAAAAAATTCATCTTTCTGTGAATAATCGATCGCATCCTTTTCACACACCGACTGGCAAACTCTACAGAGCTCTGTCGTAAAATGACCACAGTGATCTCTGTCAATAACGGGGATATTTGGGACAGCTTGAGGAAAAGGAGTATAAACAGCTTTTCTCTTGCTTAAGCCTAAATCAAATTCACTCAGAACAGTTGTCAGACATTTTTCCATGCATAAGCCACATCCATTACATTTCTCCCTGTCTATGTACGATGCTTTTTGTTTGATTTTTACCTTGAAGTTCCCGACATATCCGCTTACCTCCTCCACCTCACTGTAAGCATATATCCTGATATTTTGATGCTGCCCACAGGCAACCATTTTGGGTGTTTCGATACATTGAGGGCAATCTAACGTTGGAAATGTCTCTGAAAATTGTATCATTTTTCCGCCGATACTCGGAGTTTTCTCAACAAGGATAACCTCATAACCACCGTCTGCAATATCGAGTGCTGCCTGTATGCCTGCAATCCCACCACCTATTACGAGTGCCCTTTTTGTAAGCGGAATTGGAGTTGGTACTAAAGAAGCATCATTTATAAGTTTATTTACTGTCATCTTTATGATATTCAATGCTTTTTCTGTTGTCCATTTTCTATCATGTTCGTGAGGCCACGAACACTGCTCTCGAATATTCGCTATCTCACATCTATACGGATTTAAACCAGCTCTCTCTGCGGCATTTCTGAAGGTAACCTCATGAAGTGTTGGTGAGCAGTTTGCAACAATAATTCCATCGAGTTTTTCCTTTTTTATGGTCTCTTCAACGAGTATCTGTCCAGGATCCGCACACATATACATGTATTCTGTGGCAAAAACAACACCGGGAATTTTCAATGATTCTTCTGCCACTTTCTTTACGTCAACAGAACGGGCAATATTCAAACCACAATGACAGATAAAGACCCCAATCCTATTCATTCTTCTCATCCTTTGAATCTATTTTAAGAACTTCCTTTATTGTCTCCCCCGTATCTTTCTTTCTAAACTCATTTAATTTTCCAAAAACAATATCACCTAATTTAATATATTCACCATCAATTCTAATTGCCCCGGTTGGACATACGTAAGCGCAACCACCACAACCTATACAGACATTAGAGATCTCGTGGAAAGGTGGTGCAACCTCCCTTTTTGTCCCCCTGTTGACAAGGGATATGGCATTCACCCCTGCTATCTCACTACATACTCTTGTGCAGAGACCGCACAGGATACAGTTGTTCTCATCTTTTGGAAACCTTAATTCTTTAACTCCCATCTGGTTTGCCAGTTTTTGCATTGTTTCTGATGATGAGCTACGGGACAAAATGAGTTCCATAATACCTTTTCTTAATCTTTTTATTTTCTCAGTGTTGGTCTTCACAATAAGTCCGGAACTTACCTGATATAAACAAGCCGTCACGATCCTGGTTCTCCCTCTTCGAATCACCTCCACACTACAAAGCCTGCAGGTTCCATAAGAAGACAATACCTCATGATAACAAATGGCGGGAATATATATCCCCACCCGTCTTGCTGCGGAAAGAATTGTTTCTCCTTTCTGCGCTCCTATTTTTTTACCATCTATTTCTATTTCTATCATTTTCTAAACACCGCATCAAATCTGCATACTTCGTAGCAGATTCCACACTTTATGCACTCTGTAATATCTATCGTATGAACCTGCTTTTTTTCACCAGAGATAGCATCTACGGGGCATTTTCTGGCACAAAGCGTACAACCATTACATTTTTCCGGATCGATCCCGTACTCTATCAGCTCCTTACAAACACCGGCTGGACATTTCTTTTCCTTTATGTGAGCCTCATACTCATTCCTGAAATATTTTATAGAAGTAAGGACAGGATTTGCTGCACTCGTTCCCAAACCACAGAGAGCACCATTTTCGAGGATAAATCCGATTTCTTCCAGAATTTCAATGTCATCATCCTTCCCTTCCCCTTCGCTGATTCGATCCAGAATCTCCTTCATCCTTTTCAATCCTTCTCTGCACGGAACACATTTACCACAGGATTCCGTTACTAAGAACGATACAAAGTACTTTGCCATATCGACCATACACGTATTCTCATCGCCTATAACCATACCACCAGAACCCATCATTGAACCAACTTCAGTCAGGCTGTCAAAATCAACGGGTAAATCCAGCAATTCTTCTGGCAGAAATCCTCCCGATGGTCCACCGGTTTGAACCATTTTAAACTTTTTATCTTTTTGAATCCCTCCCCCAATGTTGAAAATAATTTCTCTCAATGTTATTCCCATAGGAACCTCAACGAGACCGGTATTATTTACCTTTCCCGTCAAGGAGAAAACTTTTGTTCCCTTGCTTCCTCCCCAGGGACTTTTAGATACATCTCCTGTTCCGATCTTGGTAAACCATTGAGCACCTCTGTTTATTATCACAGGAATATTCGCCCATGTTTCTACATTATTCAGGCAGGATGGTTTGTTCCAGAGACCATATTCTACGGTGTGAATATACTTTGCCCGTGGAACGCCAGCCTTCCCCTCTAAAGAAGCCATAAGGGCAGTTGACTCACCGCAGACAAAAGCACCAGCTCCCCTATGAATGTCAATATCAAAATCAAAAGCTGTGCCAAAGATATTATCACCTAAAAGACCATATTCTCGTGCTTGTTCAAGAGCAGTATTCATTCTATCCAGGGCGATGGGGTACTCTTTTCGAATATAGACATAACCCTCATGTGAACCGATGGCATACGCACCTATTATCATACCTTCAATGACTGAATGAGGATCTGATTCTATAATACTTCTATCCATGAAGGCTCCTGGATCACCTTCGTCAGCATTACATATCACGTACCTTTCTTCATCTCTCTTTTCGCCCGCTTGTCTACATGATTCCCATTTAATGCCGGTGGGAAAACCCCCTCCCCCTCTTCCGCGCAAGCCAGAAGCTTTTATCTCTTCTATGACCTGTTGAGGCATCATAGAAGAAACTACCTTTGCCAAGGCAGCATAACCATCACGGGCAATATATTCATCAATCTTTTCCGGGTCAATTAAACCCCGATTCCGCATTGCAATGAGGATCTGCTGATTGAAAAAGGGGATTTCCGCTAATTTCGGGATGGGCATTTTTTCTTTTGAAGGTGTGTACATCAACTTCTTAACCGGTCTTCCTTTGAGGAAATGTTCTTCAACCAGAAAAGGTATGTCTTCTTCTTTAACTTTTTGGTAGAAAACACCGTCTGGTTGGACTAATATGATTGGTCCAGCGTCGCAAAATCCAAAGCACCCGGTTGAAACGAGTTTGATCTCTTCTTCAAGATGGTGTTTCTTTATTTCTTTTTTAATGATTTCTCTAATTTCAAACGAACTGTTTTCTATGCAGCTTGTTCCCATGCAAATTAAAACATCAGCTCGATAGGGCATCTCTTATCACCTCACCTGGTTACTCTGTCCTCTCGCTCCCCATACCCAAGGCATACTCTTTCACGATAATTCCTTCTTGCACATGTTTATCAAATATCTCTTCCATTTTCTTCTCAGTCAGATCAACATATTTAACGGGTGGTGTTCCCTTCACCTCAACGGTCACCATAGGTTCATGGCTACATAACCCCGCACATCCAGAATTGGTGAGGATGACATCGTCTATTTCTCTCTCCTCTATGATTTTTAAGAGGGTATTCATAATTTTCCTTGCACCAGCGGCAATTCCACACGTACCCATATGTACGGTAACCTTTGCTCTTCCCCCTCCTTCTCTGAGTATGGACATTCTCCGCGTTCGTTTTTTTATTTTCGCTAAATCTTCGGGCGTTATCCTTGGCATTCCTTCCTCCCTTTATGCAAAAAAACTGCATTAATCACTTTCTCTTCTCATCTTTTCCTTGATTTCTTTGTATTTATCCTCTATTTTTACTTTCTTTTTGGGGATCGCCCTGTATTTTTCAATAATATTCGCAACCTGATCGGGGCCAAACTTTCCATATATGTCTTGATTTACCGTTACTACAGGAGCCAATCCACAGCAACCAATACATCTAACAACATCTAAACTGAAATCCTCTTTTTCATCCATTTCACCAACCGTGATCCCCAATTCTCTCTCAAACGCCTCAAGAATGATATCCGAGCCTTGAACATGGCAGGCTGTTCCCATGCAGACACCGATCCAAAATCTCCCTCGCGGCATTAAGCTGAACCCTTTGTAAAAAGTAACGATTCCAAAGATGTTGGCTAATGGAACTTCAAGCCCTTCAGATATCTCAATGAGTATCTCTTTAGGCAAATAGTTGAACTCTTCTTGAACATCATGGAGGATCTCTATCAAGCAGTCCTTGCGCATATTCCAGCTTTCCATAATTTTTAGAACTTCCGGATTGTTTGATTTATTCATAGTTAATCCGCCTTTGATAAACATGTTTCGATCCTTTTTAGACTTTCTCTGATAATCTTAATCCCTCTTGCTGAACTCATCGGCATGTTTGAAAGTTTTTGTCTTATACTCTTTGTATCAAAGATTGACACATGTCCATCTTTTTCATGTTTATAGCGGAAATCAACAGAAGAATTACCTATGACCAAAGTCTCAATAGACTCTGAAATATTACCCAGGGGTTTGCGGTCGATATGGCTATACTGAAAACTTGCTTTTACCGTAGTCCCTTCTCCCTCTCTTGATTCGATGGAGAATTTACCATTAGCTATTTTTGCCGCCTGCTGCAGGAGGGAAAGACCGAAACCAAACCTCCTGGTGGTTTTGTGGGTAAAGAAAGGGTCTGTTGCCTTTCTCAATGTATCTTTTGACATACCTTTTCCATTATCCGAGATTTCGATGGATAGAAGATCGTTTTTCTTATCTTCGCACACCGTTATTCCCACCATATCAGCACCTGCCGCCACTGAGTTCTCAACGATATCCAAGATATGCAATGAGAGATCTTCCATTTTACATACCCAGGATCCTTCTTCCTTCCACATCTCGAAATGCCTTTTGAAACTCTTTAATGCTCGGCTCTTCTATGAGAAAGGACGTTACTCTTTTTCCAATATCCTCCAAATAATGGGCGTCAGAAAAACTAACGACCGGGAAGCTGCCTATTTGAGGGAACTTTGTTCGTACATCTTCCACAGAATTCAGTGGTGATATCTCCAGACCATCGACGTTCAACCCTTCAGGGATGAATCCTAATTGCCCGATGAGACTAAAAGCCTCACGGTCAACATGGGAAGCTATTGCTATTCCACCTAACTGATGGATAATATCAACGATCTGCTCAAGTAAAAGCGTTGTTGCTCCAATTAACAATTTCTCATTAATTTCCAGTATTGTATCCTTTTCATCGACAATCAATTGCTCTCCAAAAACATCTTCGTCATTTTTCCCGGGCAAATGTTCATAGACAATATTTTGAATGTGCACTAAATCGGCATCGTTCTCGAATAACGCTAACATATGTACTTCCTCTTGCGACGTTATTTCAATCCCCCCGATGACGGTGACCCCTACCATCGCTCCTGCTTTCTTCACTGCTGACACGTTCTCTGTTGAATTATGGTCACAGACTCCTATCATATCCAGGTTTTTCTCCTTTGCCTTCTTAATTATAAGAGTAGGTAACATGCTGAAATCGCCACAGGGAGAAAGGCATGTATGAATATGCAGATCTCCTTTAAACTCCTCCAGCATCGGCTACCCCAAGAATACCAAGATTATACAATTGACCTACGACCTCAAAAGCGGATAATTTACTCACCATAATTGGGATACCTTCTGTTTCTGCCTTCTTAATCGTCTCCTCCTGCGGGTATCTTCCATT
>CBDUQV010000058.1:0-10218 GCA_965369615.1 uncultured bacterium
GGCTTTGTCCAACATTGAATTCATCTTTGACCTCTACAGGACAAACGTCAACACAATCGTTGCAGCCATTGCATTTTTCCCAATCAACATATGCAGCTTTCTTTATAATCCTTGCCTTAAAATTTCCTACGAATCCCTCTATTGCATCTACCTCTGAGTAAGTCAGGAGCTCAATGTTTGGATGTCTTCCAACCTCTGACATCTTTGGTGTAAGGATACAGGCAGAGCAATCAAGGGTTGGGAATGTCTTATCAAGCTGAGCCATCCTTCCGCCAACCGAAGGATCTTTCTCAACAAGATATACCTTATAGCCAGCGTTTGCAATATCAAGAGATGCTTGAATTCCGGCGATACCGGCTCCCACCACCAGTACTGATGGTGTAACAGCAACCGTTTTCTCCTGCAATGGTTGAAGAAGACTCACTCTGCTTACGGCAGCAGAAAGAATCGCTTTCGCTTTATCGGTTGATCCCCTCAAATCATGATGAACCCATGAACACTGTTCTCTGATGTTAGCCATCTCAAAGCAGAAAGGGTTAAGTCCTGCAGATTTCACCACCTCTCTGAAAGTAACTTCATGCATGGCAGGAGAACAGGAGGCAACAATAACTTTGTTTAGTTTATGCTCTATGATACATTCCCGTATCAACCCCTGACCTGGTTCAGAACACATGTAAGTATCGTCTTTCGCAACAATAACCCCGGGAATCTGTTTTACAAAATCCACAACATCCTTTATATTGATTGTCGAAGCAATGTTAATGCCACAGTGACAGATAAAAACACCAATTCTTTGCATAATAAACGGTTGTTATCCTCCCTTTACCTCTTTTATCTTTTCGTTTAATTTCGGAATAACCTGCATCAGATCACCAACAATGCCGTAATCAGCCACGGTAAAGATTGGTGCATTTGGATCCTTGTTTATCGCAACAATTGTATCGGCACCTTTCATCCCCATAACATGCTGGAATGCACCACTAATACCGCAGGCAATGTAGAGTTTGGGCTTTACGGTTTTTCCAGATGAACCAACCTGTCTGTCCTTGGGAAGCCATCCTGCATCAACAACTGGCCTGGAGCAGCCAAGCACTCCACCGAGGGACTGTGCAAATGTCTCCATCATGGGAAGATTCTTATCCTCTTTGACACCTCTTCCAATTCCGATTACCACTTCAGCCTGCGTGATATCAACATCACCTTTTGCTGCTTCAACGTACTGAATGAAGTTTCTGTAATCAATATCCTCGCTTATGGGAGAAGGAATTGCGCTAATTTCCGCACTCAATTCACACTCTTCTGGTGCACATGAGCCCGGTCGTATTGAAATCACATAGCCCCAGTTCTGGGCAAGCAGAATCCTGGTGTTGATTTTTCCACCGTATATCTGCCTTTCGGTAATAACCTGCCCTTCCTCAATGGTAACATTTATGCAGTCAGCAGAAAAAGGCATCTTTAGAGCAGTCGCCAAACTCGGCGCAACATCAATGCCAAAAGCAGTTTGACCAAAAAGCGTAATAAGAGGTTTCTTCTCCTGTAAAAGAGCCGTTAATACAATTTGATAGTATTCAGCATTGAAGTCTTTTAATCTTTCGTCTTCTATGTTCAATATAGTATCAGCACACGGTTTCAGTTTTTCAATGAGTGTCTCATTTTGATGTCCGAGCACTACTGCATACAGTTTCCCTTTATCCTTACTGAGCTCATATCCCTTCGTCAGGAGCTCATAGCTAATATCCCTTATTTCTCCCTGTCTGTGTTCAATCACCACAAAAATATCCTTTGTCATAGCAACCCCCTCCCCTTCAAAATCCCACAGAGTTTCCCTGACACCTCATCTGCACTACCTTTAATGATCTCTGCCATCTTACCCGCTGGAGGATATTGCATTTTGGCAATCTCCGTTTTCATACCTTTGGCTGAAATGTTCTCTGTAACCACAATTTCCTTCTTTGCAGCTCTCTTAATTCCAAGAATTGATGCGTATCTTGGTTCATTAATGCCGGTTTGTATGGTAAACAGTGAGGGGAGTTTTATTGTAAGTTCCTCAAGAAGTCCACCCTCAAGCTCCCTGTGAACTCTTGCAACACCATCCTCGATTTCCATCTTTATTACCAGGGTCGCATGTGGTATACCGAGCATTTCTGCAAGGGTAACGCCAACCTGTGAATTTCCTTTGTCAGAAGAAATGCATCCTGTGAGGATCAGGTCAAATGCTCCCTCTTTTATATGCTCGGCAAGCAATTGTGCTATTGCATACGAATCAATACAATCAAGGTTGTCAGGTGTTATCCTTATGGCTTTTGCTGCTCCTTTAGCAAGCCCCATTTTTATCACTTCATCAGCCTTTTGAGGACCCACACAAAAAAGCGTTACTTCTCCACCTGTCTTCTCTTTTAACAGTAGTGCCTCCTCAAGAGCATAATTGTCAGCTTCATTTATATCAAATACGAGTTGATCTTCAACAATATGCTTCTCAGAAGAATCAATACTTACAGCTGCTTCTGCAGTCTCAGGAACACGTTTGATGCACACTGCAATATTCATTGTATTTTCCTCCCTTCTGTTTTGTTTCTTTTCTCTTCACTCATCACTCCTTTGTCTTTCACCGCTTCATCTACTATTTCAACAATGTCCATCACTTTTATTGTATCTTCCAAGTTTGTCGTTTTAACCGCATCTTCCAATGTAAGAAGACAAAATGGGCAGGCAGTTGCTATGACATCAACACCGAGCTCCGCTGCATCTTTTACTCTTGTAACAGCAAGCCTTTCCTTATCCGATTCACTTTCCACCCACATCCTTCCTCCACCACCCTCACAACAAAGACTCCTTTCTCGTGAACGCTCATATTCAACAAGTTCAATACCAGGCACCTTTCTCAATATCTCTCGAGGTTGTTCAAAGATTTCATTCTGTTTCCCTAAAAAACATGGGTCATGGAAAACAACTTTCCTCTCAAAGTCATTCTGAAATGTAATCTTTCCATTACCGATAAATTTATTGATGATTGTTGTATAATGTTCTATTTCAAATTGTAACGGTGGATACTCATTCTTAAACGTATTGAAACAATGTGGTGATGTTGTAAAAAGAGTTCCAATTTCAATTTGGTTGAACAGTTTTGTATTTTCTTCATAGAGTATCTCAAAAAGACCGACCTCGCCCATTCTCTTTATTTCATTACCACAGCATGTCTCCTGGATTCCCAGAATTGCAAAATCGCATGAGATCGATTTAAGGACTCTCACCATAGATCGCGCCAAATCTTGTGTCCGTGTTTCATAACATGGTGTGCATCCGACAAAATAAAGATACTCAACACTTTCTCCTGGTTTGAGGATTCTTACGCCTTCGCCTTCCATCCATTCTGTTCTTTTCTCCCTTATCCTCCCCCACGGATTACCAAACTTTAAAACGCTTTCAAGCGTATCTCGAATAGTTGGTTGAATCTTGCCTCTTTCAATCTCATCACCCCTCATAGTAATGATATAGTCAACAATCTTAACACCTTTGGGACACCTATCTGAGCAGGTGGCGCATGTCGTACATTCCCATATTCCAGGGTCTTTTGATTTATCCTTGATTTTAATGAGGGAGTGATATATGACTTTTCGAATATTGAGCGAGGATCTTGTAGAAACGGGACAACCTCCTGTACACCGTCCGCATTGAATGCAACCAAGTAATAGATCGTTCATTTAACCAAAATCCTCATTCGTTAATCCGAATACAGTCCTCTGATTTTCTGATAATCTGATGCTCTGACGTATACTTATTATCTAAGCAGGCTCCGTGCAATAACGATCTTTTGAATTTCTGATGTTCCCTCATACAATTCCATAATTTTTGATTCACGGAACAAACGTTCCACCGGATAGTCTTTTGTATAACCGTAGCCGCCATGAATTTGACATGCCTGTCTGGTAACCTCGACCGCTATTTCAGAAGCATACCATTTTGCCATAGCTGATTCACGAGAGAACCACTTTTCTCCTTTATCTTTCATGTATGCAACCCGGAGGACAAGCAGACGCGCAGCATCAATCAATGTCACCATATTTGCCAGCATACCCTGAATAAATTCAAATTCACAAATGGGTTTCCCAAACTGCTTTCGCTCCTTTGAATACTTGACGGATTCATCAAGGGCAGCCTGCGATATACCAACAGCCTGAGCACCGATGTCTATCCTGCTAACATCAATAGTACCCATGGCAATCTTAAACCCAAAACCTTTTTCACCAAGGAGATTCTCCTTCGGGACCTTGCAATCCTCAAAAATAAGTTCACAGTTTGCGGTTGCCCTGATTCCCATCAAGTCTTCATGTTTTCCCCTGCTAAATCCTTCATACCCGTCCTCAATGATGAATGCACTTATTCCCTTATGCTTCAGTTCTTTGTTTGTTGAAGCAAAGACAAGAAAAATACCCCCTTCACCCCCATTGGTAATGAAACGCTTGGTGCCATTAAGAATATAGTGGTCACCATCAAGATGAGCAGTTGTCTCGATACTTCCGGCATCGCTTCCTGCATTTGGCTCAGTAAGAGCGAAAGCCCCTATTTTCTCGCCTTTACAAAGAAGCGGTAAGTACTTCTTTTTCTGTTCTTCAGTTCCCCAGTTCAAGATTGGAAAAGCAGTTAGGGAGTTATTAACAGCAACGATAACACCTGTTGAAGCACATGCTCTCGATATCTCCTCAATAGCAATTGCAAGGCTGATAAAATCCATACCTGCACCACCGTATTCTTCAGGAACTATAATCCCGAGCAGACCGAGTTTCGCCATCTTCTTCAGGCTATCCCAGGGAAACTCCTGTGTCTTGTCGATTTCTGCTGCCTTCTCCTTCAACTCCTTCTCGGCAAATTCCCGCACCATATCTTTAACAAGCTTTTGATCATCTGTCAGGTCAAAATTCATCATTCCTCCTTTTAATTTTCCTCTTTCTTGTTTTTACTTACCCAAAATTTGTCGACCAATGACAATCCTCTGGATCTCAGAAGTTCCCTCACCTATCTCCATCAGTTTCGTGTCTCTCAAAAATCGTTCAAGGGGAAATTTCCTGGTAACTCCATCCTCACCAAAAATGCTCTGCAATTTTGCGCAAACCCGTGTTGAAATTTCTGAGGAATACAGCTTAGCCATCGCACCTTCTTTGGTAATGCTTTTTTCTCCCCTGTCCTTGAGCATCGCTCCATGATAAATGAGATGTCGCGCAGCTGCAATTTCAGTAGCTGCATCCGCTATGATTTTTTGAACCCATTGATATTTATGAAGTGGCTTGCCTTCAAGTGTATTCTGTTGTGCATACGCCACACTGTAATCAAGGGCTCCCTGTGCAATACCGAGTGCAAGCACGCCAATACTGATCCTTCCACCATCAAGGGTTTCCATAAAAACCTTGAAACCACCATACTCTTTCCCTAAAAGATTTTCTCTCGGCAACTCACAATCCTCAAAATGAAGTTCTGATGTTATCGATCCCCTCAATCCCATTTTCTCCTCTTCCTTGCCCGGTTCATATCCCTTTGTTCCTTTTTCAACAATAAATGCGCTGATACCGTGCACCTTCTTTGATCGATCCTGCGAAGCTGTGAAGACAATAACATCAGCAACATGTCCATTGGTAATAAATCGCTTCGTTCCGTTGATAATCCAGGTATCACCAACTAACTTCGCCGTTGTTTCTGTTCCGCCTGCATCGCTCCCAGCATTTGGTTCGGTCAAGCCGAAAGAACCTATTTTTTCTCCGCTCGCAAGCGGCACAAGGTATTTCTTCTTCTGCTCTTCAGTCCCATTTGCATAGATCGGTTGACATGCAAGGCTTACATGAGCAGCAATCATTATTGCAGTTGATGCACACACCCGCGCAATTTCTTCAACAAGTATTATGTAGCTTGTCGTATCAAGACCGAGTCCACCATACTCCAGGGGAAAGGGTACGCCAAGCCATCCGCGTTCCTTTATTTTATTTATGATATGCCAGGGAAACTCGCCCTTTCTATCTATTTGTGTGGATTCTTCGAGGAGTTCCGACTTTGCAAATTCTCTTACTTCCTTTCTGAATGCATTATGCTTATCGGTAAACTCTGCCAGTTTCACCATTACCTCCTCTATGTATATCTGAATTTTCCATCATTTAACTGGTTAAATATTTGCCTATCAAAACCTTCTGGAAATCAGCAGTACCAGAAAATACTTCAATGACCTTTGCATCTCTAAAGAACATTTCGAGAGGATAATCCTTTGTATACCCGTATCCGCCATAAACCTGAACAGCCTTATCTGCAACGTAAAAGCTGTTCTCGGTAGCATAAACAGCAGCAAGAGTTCTATCGAGAACATTATTTCCTGATGCAGCTTCATACACAAGTATTTCAGATGCATTAGCACGCATTGCCATCTCTGCAAGCATAATCCTTACCATACCAAATGATGCTATAGGTCTCTCAAATTGAATTCTCTCTTTTGCATAAGAGCGTGAAAGTTTAAGTGAGGATCGAGAAATACCACAAGCAATCCCCCCAAGGAGGAGCCGCATCTTTGAGAAGTACTCATCAAGAGTATCCATCGGGAATGTTGAATGACCTTCCTCTAACCCTGAGGGCAAAAAAGAGCAAATGCCACTCATCCTCATGCCCATCAATTCACTCTCTCTTTTCAGTTCCTTTCCCTTCCTCACAACCATAAACTGAATATTCTTTTCACTTTTAACCGTAATACCAAAAACATCCGCAAAACTGCCACTGACGATCAGCCGCTCCCTTTTTTTACCAGAAATATGTGGATGCAACATGGTATCAATGCTCATACCAGCTATCATTTCTCCTGTTGCCAGGGCAGACAGATACTCTTTTTTAATCTTATCTGATCCCTTCAAAGAGATCATATCGACAATCAAATTATGCGCTGATACAATAAGAGCAAAGGATGGTGATACCTTTGCAAGTTCCTCAACCGTAATAACCAGTGAAAGAAAGTCCATGCCTACACCATCATATTCCTCAGCAGCAAGTAACCCAAGACCACCTATTTCTGCAAGTTTTTTTATTGGTTCTGTCTGTGGTTCACTCACCTTGTCTTTTTCAGCAACCTGAGAAGCGAGTTCAGCTTCAGCAAATTTCTTTATGTCATGACGCAAGAGTTTATGCTCTTCTTTTAATCCCATCCAATCCATTCTATCCTTCCTTCCTTTCTTTTCGGTGTTCGTGCTGCTGTCTCAGGTACACCAATGGGGATTAATGCCTGTAGTTTCTTTCCCTCCACACCAAGAATTCTGTTAATCTCATCATCGCTGTGAACCGGACCTGTCATCCAGCATCCACCATAGCCTTGCTCGTGAAGTAGCAAAAGAAAATTCTCGATTGCTGCAGCAACTGATTGTATATCTGTCAATTCACCTTCTACCGTGCTCGTTCTATAAACACAAACAACAACTGGAGCAGAGCCAAGTGTATAGAAGAAACGCTTCGAAGCTTTTATCACCGCTTCTTTGCCCTTAAAAACCTTTTTGAGACTCTCTGATATGAAACCATCAAAAGCTTTTCTTGAGACATCAATGAGCCTATCCTTTAAGGTATCTTTGACGATTACAAAATGCCAGTTCTGACTGTTCATCCCTGATGGAGCCCACAATGCGCTCTGAAGAAGTTCTTCAATTTTCTCTCTTGGGATTTCTATATCCTTGAACTTTCTTATGCTCCGCCTGTTTCTTATTGCTTCCCTCAGTTCCATTGTATCAACCAGGTAGTTCTTTCTTTCTAATGCAAACAACGAGAAATAAGGGATTCATAGCAGTTGAATATACGATAAATTTTTCACAAAGTCAAGGGGAAAACTAATCCACAAGAACACAGAGACATTTGTTGTAAAGTCCGCAAAGCCATTAGCTTTCTGTATAAGACAGACCCTCGTTGTGGCAAATCCCGGAGATAATGCGCTCACAAAAGAAGGATATTCAGAAAGTCAATAAAATTTACTTATCAGTGCGGGGTTATTCATCAAGAAAGAGTTCAATAGTAGATTCAAGCTTGCTTAAGCATTTTTCGACTGAGAACGGTATCTTCGTCCCTCTCAAGAACTTAATTGTATTTGATTTACCCTCATGATTGAATGTGATGGTTATTACTTCTCCCCCATAGATTGCAGGAATACTCAGGGGAGCAACTCCAAGAAAATCCTCATTAAGAAAGAATTTCACCAAAGCGGTTATCTGATCTGTTGGTATGTGCGCAGCATGCACCTTCGCGGATTCCCCTGTGGAGTAGTCATCCGTTTTCATGTATGTATATCCATCGCCATAGAGGTACACGGTTATCTTTTTCGGGTTGATTCCATGAATGTATCTATCATATACAAAATGAGGGCGTTCTGTTCGTTTTTCCACAATCCCATCTTTTCCACCACATCCTGCCACGAGAAACAGAGCAACAAGGATCGAGTGCAGTGTTATTTGCAATTTCGTATTTAAGCCTTTATTCGTCATTGGTGCAACTACTCCTGGGCTTCGACGGGCAGTGACTTCCGGTTGAAGCATTTGCATGCGTATCTCAATCATCCTCTATACCTTTTCTATCTTTCCTGATTTAAGGCATTTGGTGCAAACCATGATTCTTTTCTTCTTACCATCTACTTTTGCCCAAATCCGGTGAAGGTTTGGCTTTCTTTTCTTTTTTGTAACATTATGTGCATGACTAACAATCGCACCGAACTGAGCCTTTTTACCGCATAATGCACATGACCTTGCCATTCTTACTCCTTTATTTTGTTCTCTCCAAAATTAATACTCCTCTCCATTACCTATCTTCTATAGCATAAGTACAAATCTTTTTCAAGCCTTATTTTGAGTTTTAAAAAGAATCATTGCGATAATTGTATACATGGTAGTGCAATCATTTTGGTTTTTTCGTTTGCCGTTTCTGATTTCTTTTTATCTTGACAACCCTTGCCGCAATTGATAAAATGCCTGCAATGAAAAGCATACGACGGATCTGTATGGTGAGTACACACGGATATTTTGATCCCATCCCGCAATTAGGCAGAACAGATACAGGTGGTCAGGTTGTCTTTGTTCTCGAATTATCAAAAGCCATGGCAGCTCATGGCATTGCTGTAGATATTGTTACGCGCTGGTTTGATGAATCGAAGAGACAAATCGATCCTGTTCATGATTGCTTAAAAACGAGGATTATCCGCATACATTCCGGTGATTTGAAATTCATCCGAAAGGAAGATATCTATGAAATGCTGCCTGAACTTGAAAAGAATTTGATTGCATTTATCAATAAATCCTCTCTTGAGTATGACCTGTTCCACGGGCACTATGTTGATGGTGGTATCGTTGCAGTGGATGTTGCAGACCATTTTAAGAAACCTTCCTTCTTCACTGCACATTCCCTTGGCGCATGGAAAAAAACAAGAATGGGCGGAAATCCAGTAGAAATGGAAAACATGTATCATTTTAAACACAGAATTCATGAAGAAAACCGCGTCTTTTCCTCAGTAATTGCTCAAACGGCAACGACCTCCATTCAGAGAACATTGTTTAAGCAATACTACAATTTTGAATCTGATGCAATTGAGGTTATTCCTCCTGGTGTTAATATCCATACGTACAATCCAAATGAAACCGAAGAAGACAAACGATTGAAAATACCGGGTAAATATATCTTCTGTTTGAGCAGAATAGATGCAAACAAGGGGCATGATTATCTTCTCCATGCTTTCAATCTTGTCCGCAAGAGGATCAAGGATATTCACCTTATTATTGGTGGTGGTTCTCCCAAGCCAGAACAGGTTGAGCGTGAAGTAAAAGAAAATATGAGAAGCATTATTATCGAGTACAATATGGCGGACAGCGTTCACATCACCGGTTACATTCCCGATGAACTTATTGCTCCCTATTATCGTCAGGCGGCACTTTTTGTTCTTCCTTCCAAATTTGAGCCTTTTGGAATGACAGCGCTTGAAGCAAGGGCTTGCGGCACACCGGTAATTGCTTCGAATCTTGGCGGAATCAAGGAAAATTTTACCTCGGGAAAAGATGGTATACTCGTCGACCCATCAAATAAGGAAGCATTATCCGATGCAATAATTGCGTTACTGGATAATCCTGCACGTGCAGAAAAAATCGGAAAAGAAGGGCGCAAAACAGTAATAGAGAAATTTAGCTGGGAAGCGATCGCCAAGAGAACATTAGAATTTTACGAGAAGTACAT
>CBDUQV010000059.1:0-10128 GCA_965369615.1 uncultured bacterium
TTTTTTAAATTTTCTGGCGATTTCATTTTTTTTCATATTTTTATTATAACACTATGTCAGGCACTTCACAAACTCTTTTTTGGTTTTTTCTTTTTGCTTGACAATGGTTTGTTTATAGGATATAAGAAGTTATAAGCGTGAGTGGAATATGTCATTGGTGAATACGAAAAAAATCCTTTCGAATGCATATAAAGAATGCTATGCTGTTGGAGCTTTTAATATAAATAATATGGAAACAGCTCAAGCGATTATTGAAGGAGCAATTGAATTGAATTCGCCAGTTATAATTGAAGTCTCGGAAGGTGCGATTGAATATATGGGTATGAACGTAGCGTGCGAGATGGTTAGGGCATTGGTGAAGGATATTTCTATTCCTGTTGCATTGCATCTTGATCATGGCAAGAACTGGGAGGTTATTTCCAGAGCGATTGAGAGCGGCTTCACCTCTGTTATGATTGATGCATCGGATAAACCATTTGCAGAGAATGTAGAAATTACGAAAAAGGTAGTTGAAAAAGCTCACCAGATGGGGGTTTCGGTAGAAGCTGAAATAGGAAGACTTCCAGGATCAGAGGATGATGTGAATGTGGAAGAGAGAGAGGCTTTCCTTGTGAATCCAGACGAAGCGCAAAAGTTTGTAGGAATGACAGGGATTGATTTTCTTGCTCCGGCAATAGGAACTTCTCATGGTGCTTTCAAGTTCAAGGGGGATTCGACACTGGATTATGATCGACTGCGTGAGGTAAAAGAGAAAACGAACATTCCCCTTGTTCTTCATGGAGCATCAAGCGTGCGTGATACTTTAATCGAAGAGGCGGAGCGTTATGGCCTTCAATTGAAGGGAGCAAAAGGTCTGGATGATAACTCGCTCAAGCAGGCTATCCGAGATGGAATTAACAAGGTTAATACTGACACAGACCTCAGAATTGCATTTACCACAGCTGTTCGGCGTGTTTTGCACAATGATTCGATGGTTTTTGACCCGAGGAAGTTACTTGGTCCGGCAAGGGAATATATGAAAACTGTTGTTAAAGAAAGAATTGAGATCCTTGGTTCTGAAAATAGAGCGTAAGAAAAACAAGGAGGATATTTGTATCTTGTAATTGTATTTCTCAACAAAGAAGAGATACTGGATGATCTTTTGTCTATCCTCGTCGAACTTGGAGCAACAGACACGAGTATCGTTGAGAGTCAATCCATGGGAGGATTTCTGGCACACCATATCCCAATCTTTGCTGGTTTGCGGTTGCAACTTGGTGGGAAAAGTATTTATTCAAGAACCCTGTTCGCTATTTCTGATGACAAGAAAATTGGCGAGAAGATAATCTACTTATTAAAAGATTCAGGGATCGACTTTAATGCAGGGATGGGAAGAATTATTGTTGTGAAGATAGAATCAATCTACGGCGAACCCCAATTACCTGATCTCGAATAGAATTTTGGAAGCGCGGGCAATGCCTTATTTAACAGGAAGCATTTCGCAATACCTGTTTCTACTGTTGCCATTCCGGAAACACAATTTGCATAATCGCAGGAAATAAGTGGATCCTTTGTGTACAGGTACCTGATGAGAAAAGACGAAGAGAAGATATCACCGCAACCTGTTGTATCTTTCACGACGGATGAATACTTCTGATTGAAGAAAAAAACGGTTCCCCTGTATCCAAGATAAACGCCTGTTTCTCCTGATGTAACAAGCACCATTTTCAAGCCCTTTCGTAAAAGAAATAGTATTGCCCTGGCAGGTTTTTCCTTCGAAAACGCTCTACCGGTGAAGTAGTATAATTCCTGTGTATTCATCTGGATAATATCCACGAATTGAATCCATGTTTCCCAATCCTTTACTGTCGAATAAGCCCTTTCCGTATTCTTCTTTTTTAGAACCATGCTATGTACATCAAGGAATATCGTAGCTTGTGTATGGGCACGTATTTTTTTGAGTGTTTTAATTGAGACATCATATCCTGCTATGAAATTGAAGAGAAGTAGATCACATGAAAGGAAGCTCTTTATTTTGCTGTACGGGATTTCATCGGTGAAGTACTCCGTTGTTTCCCTTCTTTCGTTATCGTTGATGTATCTTAGGATATTGGTATTAGTACCTTGAGAAGTTTCTGTAATTCCACTGGTGAAAATTGACGCGTGTTTTTTTAGATAATCAAGCAGCTCATACTTTTCCTTTGTGCCAATAAAGGTAATTGGGAAAATACGTACCAGCCCATGTGCGAGTTCTGCGAGACTCAGTGTATTGTACAGTATTCCTCCAAGAGAGTCAGTTCGTTCACCGGTATGCGGAATAATTATATCGCGGTTTACGGTTCCAATAACAGCTATGCTAAAAACTGACATGATGTGATGGGGGGAAGTGCTTTGGCAGCGTTCAATTCTAATTTTTTCTATAGCATCGAAATAATGGTTTTGATAATGTGCTCAGCAGCTTTGCTTTTTGTCATTTCCTTAAAGCTCTGCGTGGTGTTTTTCCGCGTCATGATTGTCATTTCAACGAGTTTGCTTCCAGCAGTAGTTGCCGGATTAGCAACTACAATATCAAGACCTTTTGCCTTCATTTTTTTCTTTGCAGATACGAGATTGTCTTTTGTATCAAGGCTGAATCCAACAATCAGTTGCTTTCCTTTTTTGGATTTTAGAAGAGCAAGGATATCATTTGTTCGCGTTAAAGAGATGGTCAATTCCTCACTGTCTTTTTTTATTTTGTTTTTCTGAAATCGTTTTGGTGTGAAATCTGAACAGGCAGCATTCATAATAAGTATATCGGTGTTCTGGAAAGATTTCAGTGTTTCTTCTTCCATTTCTTTTGTATTCTTTACATGAATAGGTTTAAAGATTGATGGTATGTGAATATCCGTGAAGCCTGTTATGATGGAAACATGTGCACCTTTTCGTCGTGCTGTACGGGCAATCTCAAGACCAAACCTGCCAGACGAATCATTTGATATAAATCTCACGGGATCAAGGTATTCCTTAGTTCGTCCAAGGGTGACCAACACTTTTTTTCCCAGCAATTCCTGATTTTCTTCAAGCAAACTCAGGATTTCTTCCAGAATTACATCGAGTTCTTCAAGTCTACCCAATCCTTCCTCTTTACAGGCGAGTTCGCCGTGTGTTGGACCAACAAAGTGATAACCGAGTTCTTTGAGCTTTTTCACGTTGGCTTGCAGAATAGGGTTGTGCCACATGCGTGTATTCATTGCGGGGGCTATGAGTACAGGTTTATCGGCAGCAAAGGTGATACCGAGTAAGAGGTTATCCACAATACCGTGAGCAAGTTTCCCGATGGTGTTAGCGGTTGCCGGTATAAGTGCTATAAGGTCTGCTTCGTTCATAATGGAGATATGAACAATAGTCTCGTTTTGGGCAAAAAAATCGCAGAATGTTTTGTGCGATGAAAGGCTCTCGAGCGAAAGAGGGGTTACGAAGTATTTTGCCTCTGGCGTCAAAATGGGAATGACCTTAATATCGCGTTTTACCAGTTCCCTTGTTAGTTCAAGGGACTTATATGCTGCGATACTTGCAGTAATGCCAAGAACAACTGTTTTCATTCGTCTTTTTTGCCTTTCTTTTCCTTCTTTTCCTCGATTTCCTGTTCAGGTTCTAACTTAGTTTCATAGGCATAATCGATACCTTCGGAAGTGAGTTTGCCTATTGCATTAAGAATTGGTTTTCTTAATTTCTCCTTCATTTCATCATCCGCATAGAAATTGGCTCTCCGTGCTTCTTTTGCAAGCACAACAACAGCTTCAAATCTATTTTCGAAGTAGTTTACCAGTTCTTCAGTGGAAATATCAAACATAAATGCTCCTTCTTCTAAAGATTCCTCGTGAACGCTTTAATGAATTGACTCTTCCTTTTCATAAGACAACCTTCTGCAATCAGTATCGCAGCAATAGTATCGGCTGTTTTTTTAATGGTATCATTGATAACAATGTAATCGTACTCTTTGATATGTTGCAGCTCCTTTCTTGCATTTTTAATTCGTTTCTCTATTGACTCTTTCGTTTCAGTTCTTCTTCCCTTGAGCCTGTTTTTCAAAATATCAATTGTTCTTGTCAGGAGAAATATGAAAATGCCATCAGGATAAAATTTCTTGATACTTATTCCTCCCTGGACATCTATGTCCAATATTATATTGTACCCTTTTTGCAGCGTTTCCTCTAACATCTTTTTTGGAGTTCCATAGAAATGATTGTGTACCTTTGCCCATTCGATAAATTTCCCTTCACGGGTCCACTGTTTGAATGTTTGTTCGGAGAGGAAAAAGTAGTTAACACTGTCCTTTTCTGTTCTCCTTGGTTTCCGCGTTGTGGCGGATACTGAATAGATAATTTCGCCAGGATACTTCTTCGCGAGAAGCTTACACAATGTTGTTTTACCTGCTCCTGATGGAGCTGAAACTACAATAGGTGTGCCTTTCAATCCTATGTTCATTCTATATTATAAACTTGTTCTCTGAGATGTTCAATTTCTTCCCTGATGCTCATTCCTTTTTTTAGGATTTCATCATGGAGTGATTTTGCCAAAAGTGTCGTGACTTCCCTTGTCATTTCCTGCAGAAGGAAGTTAAGTTTCTTGCCTACCCGACTATCTGAATCGAGAAACAATTCAAACTGGACTATGTGATTTTCAAGACGGATGCATTCTTCGGTTATGTCGCTCTTAAGAGCATAGAGTAGAATTTCTTGCTCGATTCGGTTATTATCCATGGCAACTATGTCTTTGAGTGCATTAATGTTTTTTGTTATTTTTTCTCTCCACAAATGTACGTTTTTTTCAGCCTCCTCTTTGATGAATGACAGATTTCCTTTTAAATTTGCTATTCGCTTCTGGAAGTCAGAATAGATTGCATTTCCTTCGTCTAAACGCATTTTCAAGACTCCCTCAATTGCGGTATCGGTAACAGTATTGAGGTTATCAAGCATTTCTTCATCCGATATTTCTATCATGTTGTTCGTAACGAAGATATCTCGGAAATTACTGAGAAGATCAATATCAACATCTCCTGAAATACCCAATTCTTCTTTCAATGCTATAAACTGCGTGTAATATGCCTTTGCCTTTTCGTAATCTATACAAACTTCCTGTTTTCTTGATTTATCAGATTCTATGTAAAGTGATATCTCTACCCTTCCTCTTTCGAACGAGGTCTTAAGTTTCTTCATTATTGCGGGTTCAAACTGCTTGAGATTTTTGGGGAGGGAGATAATGATGTCAAGAAACTTGTGATTCAGCGTTTTCATACCACAGCACAGTGATGAGCCAGCGGGGAGTTCAAGGTTTGCAGTTCCAAATCCGGTCATACTTTGTATCATTTTATTCCTTCAGTGTTTTCAAATATGCTTTGTATGCTCAGTTTCAAGGATGAGCGTTACAGGGCCATCATTGTGAATGGAAACAAGCATTTTTGCTCCGAACTCACCAGTTTCCGTATGAATTCCTTTTTTCTTTATTGTCTGCACAAAGTGTTCGTAGAGATTTTTTGCTTTCTTGTATGGTGCAGCTTCGGTAAAACTTGGTCGCCGTCCCCTTTTTGTATCTCCGTAGAGTGTAAATTGTGAAATAACAAGCGCTTTGCCTTTTGTTTCAATAAGTGAATGGTTCATTTTGCCTTCACTATCCTCAAGGATTCTCAATGCAATACATTTGTTTGCCATGGATGCTGCAGTTGTTTCGGTATCATCATGGGTGATTCCAAGAAGGATAACAATTCCTTTTTCTATCGAAGATACAATTCTCCCGTTTATGGAAACCGATGCACTGCTTACCCTTTGAAGAACAGCCTTCATTTAAGCAGCTCTGCTATCTTTTTGGCATACGCTTTTGCAGCAGGTGGTCCATTTGCAGTAACCATACGTTCTGTAACTTTCACGGTTTCGTCGGAAAACATTACATTATTCTCCCTGAAGATACTCTCAACATCAGGCGTTTTGTAACATGCTACGGTTTTTCCTGTAATGAGCCCTGCTTTCACAAGTGTTACCGGGGAGAGACAGATGGCTCCAATTACCTTTTTATTTTCGAAGGCAGCTTTCAAATGGTTATGCAATATTTCATTCTCCCAGAGGGCTGGTGAGCCTGAACCTCCAATAAGAACGATGGCGTCAAAATCCAGAACATTCACATCCTGTAAGAGTTTATCAGGTTTCACTTTCATTCCAAGCATTCCCTGTGCTTCAGTCGTATCTGTCGATGCAACAACAACCTGCGCTCCTTCATTCGTGAAGAGCGTGTAAGGCTCCTGATATTCTTCATCCCTGAAATTCTTGGGAGGTATGACCATAAGTATTTTTTTGCCATTTAAAGACAGATTCTTTTCTTCTTCCATTTTATCCTTTTCACCTCCTTGACAGGCATTGAGTATTAATGAAATGACAAAAAGAGAACAGACAGTTTTTATCATTTTTCCTCTACGGATTTTCTTCATCTGGTACGCTTACCGTATCAACAATAACGGTGGTGACAATAAGTGTGATGGTGTCCCCCGGTGAAACAAGAACCTCCGGTTGAGGAGATTGAAGTATAATTTCTCCGGACTCACCTGTTTCATTCTCAATATATTGAATGTTTCCAATGATCAACCCCAGCTCACGAATGGGCTTTTCAATCTCCACCAGATTGCGCCCGAAGAGATTTGGCATTGGAAATCCTTCACTATCTGCTGAGCCTTTACTGACAACTATTTTGATTTCTGTGTTCTTGCTTACCGGTGTATTCGAGGGAGGGATTGTTTTGATTACCTTTCCGGGTGGGAGAGAGTCGGTTTCAACATGTTCTATCTTTGCTATTTTGAGTCCGAATCGTTGCAATATATTTTCTGCCTGCACCAGTGGAAGCCCAATAAGGTAAGGGACAAGAATTTTCTTCTGTCCTTTACTAACCCATAGCTTGACACTACGCGAAGCCTTCAATTCTGTCCCTGGGGAAGGCTCTTGCCGGTATACATAGTTCTCTGGAACTGCAGGATCATAATCGAAGAGTTCAATGTAGGGTTCAAGTTTCATTGATTTCAGGATTTGTTCCGCCTCAGCAAGTTCCATCTCCGTTACATCGGGTACCGTTACAATGTTGCCCTGTCTGACTATTAAGGGCATGATAACAAAGTTCATGAGCAAAACACCAACAAGGAAGGATGCGAAAGCAACGAAAAGCCAAAACAGTATTTTTTTAATTTTCATTTTTACATTTTGCAAGTTTGCTGCGCGTAAATGCAAAGAATTATGATTCAAAGTAAGATGGAATGCTCTCTTAGTACGTCCCTTCTCGATTCACCACAATATTCACAGAGGAACCAGAATTTGCTTTTGTCCCAGATGATGGATGCTGTGAGACAACAATGTCGAAAGGAAGTTCTATATTTGTTGTATAGCGGACATTACCGAGTTTTAATCCCGCCTTCTCCAGGCGTATCCGTGCTCCTGATATGCTCTTTCGGTACACATTGGGAACCGTAATTTCTGACACTCCGGTACTAACGATTATATTTATAATTGTGCCTTTCATAGATTTCGAGCCAGGAGGAGGGTTCATGCTTATTACCTGATCTTTGAGATAGGATTCAGATTCCTGAAATTCAATTCTTCCAACAATATATCCGCTTTGTTCCAATCTCTCTTTTGCCTGCATGAGTTGTTGTCCCCTGACATCGGGAATGGCACCTTCAGCGATTAATGGTGCGGATTTCTTGTTCATCGTAACTTTAATAAGACTTCCTTTTTCGATAGTGAAACCAGGGAGAGGGTCCTGGTCAAGAATGACGCCATTTTCATAATTCGGATCTTCTCTCTCTTCAGATATGAGGAGAAGCAGATCTTTATTCTTCAATACAAGTGAAGCCTGGTCTTCTTTCATTCCTTTTACGTTTGGAACATCGACTTTGGTTTTTTTCTGTGTAATGTATGGAGAAACGAATACGATAAGTACAAGGCATACAATGGATGATACAATGAGGGATGTGAAGAGTGAAATCCAGAAGTACTTTGCTCCACTTTCATAATACATCATATCCTCCTCAATACAATTTTTTCGTATTTAGCAACAATGCCAGCTCTTATTGATGCTCATTCCCTAAGGCTTTTAATTATAGCACCTTAATTGGACTTTGTCAAGGGAAAAGTGTCAAAAATTCCCCTTACGAATGACACAATGACGGATACCTTAGGGTGGAGGAATAGATTCAGGTGGCTCCAGGTCATCAAGTTCCTTACTGAAAGGATTAGCAAGAAAAATTTCCTTGCAGCGAGGGCAGACAAGAAATTCCCTTTCCTTGAAAATTTCTTCTTCAATAAGATCTTCGGGAAGTCCTTTCACCTCTTCCTCTATCTCTCTAAGGAGTGTTTTCAGGTCTTTATTATTCTGCGGCTCTATGATGCCGTCGAAGTTGCTGATGGCAATAATCCTCACGATGAAAGAGTTTGCACCAGGGACAATTCGAACTCCGCATTTATAACAGCACAATTGCATAATTGAGTATAAGCCTTTTTGAAAATTGTGTCAAGAAAAATGGGATATTAAAATAACTTGACTTTTTTTATTTCGTAGCATAGTCTATGAATTTGTATTGGACTTTTGTAAATGAACTTCATTATTCTTTCACCGTCGTTACAGATGCCAATAGTAGATTTTCTAAAGAAGGAGGTTTATAATGGGACATGGTATTTGTCATATTGAGATTCCCTGCAAGGACTTGCAGCGAATCAAGGATTTTTATGGCTCAGTATTTGGCTGGACATTTACAGATTCTGGTGAAATGTATACGGTGTTCAGTACCGGCGAAGGTCCTGGAGGAGGGTTTGACCTACGAACTGATTCCGATCCTGTTTCGCGGTCCATTGTTCTCTACATAGAGGTGGAGGATATTCCGCTATACCTTGAAAAAGTCTCCGGGGCAGGCGGTAAGATCATTCAGGAAAAGACTGAAATCAGCAAGGAATTTGGTTATTATGCTCTCTTTGCAGATTCAGAGGAAAACACCCTGGGAATCTGGTCAGAAACCTAAGTCTGTTTCTTTTGAAATTGGAGCTATTCGTTGAAATTTGTTCCTTACAAAAGTAATACGGTCACAAAAGCAAGGACGGGGAAACTATCACTGCCGCATGGAGAGGTTCACACTCCGGTTTTTATGCCTGTTGGCACACAGGGAACGATAAAGAGCGTTGCTCCCCTTTTCCTTGAGCAAGCAGGGGTGCAAATCATTGTAGCCAATACGTATCATCTCCATTTAAGACCGGGCGAATCCATTGTTAAGAAGGCGGGCGGTATTCATACATTCATGGGATGGAACAGGGCAATTCTCACCGACAGCGGCGGCTTTCAGGTTTTAAGCCTTTCCGACTTAAACAAGATATCGGATGACGGCGTGGCGTTCCAGTCTCATATTGACGGAAAGCATATTTTCTTTACTCCTGAAGATGTTATCAGGATTCAACGGGATCTTGGTGCCGATGTCGTTATGAGTTTTGATGAACCAGCACTCTATCCATCAACAAAAGCATCATGCAAGAGGGCTGTTGAGAGAACTACGAAGTGGGCAGAACGGGGGAAGAAAGTATTCGAAGAGAGAAAAAGTGATGGCAGGGCTCTCTTTGGGATTGTACAGGGAGGAACCCATAAGGATTTGAGACGAAAGTCGGCAGAGGAGCTTTTAAACATTGGATTCGATGGTTATGCAATTGGGGGTCTGGCAATTGGGGAACCCAAAAAGCTTCAGTTAGAAATTACGGATTTCACCATGCAGCTGCTTCCACACGAGAAGCCGCGGTACCTGATGGGTGTTGGGTATCCTGAGGATATTATTGATGCTGTGGCAAAAGGAGTTGATGTATTTGATTGCGTGCTTCCAACGAGGAATGCACGAACAGGTACGGTATTCACTTCGCGGGGTAAGGTTGTCGTTAAGAATGCTCTGTATTCTGAGGATTTTCTGCCCCTTGATGATGCGTGCGAATGTTACACCTGCAGGAATTTCTCGCGAGCATACCTAAGGCATCTTTTCAATACAGGAGAGATTCTGGGACCCGTTCTTGCGACGGTTCATAATATTGCGTTCTTTATGAAATTGATGAGAGAAGTGCGTGAGTCAATTAAAACAAATCAGTTTGATTCCTGGTCGAAGCG
>CBDUQV010000060.1:0-9956 GCA_965369615.1 uncultured bacterium
TGAGGTATACGCCTTTTGATGTTACCTGGGTGACCGTACCATTAATTATATCTCCTATTTTTGAGAAAAATTTATCATAATTAATTTCTTTTTCCTTCTGCCTGATACCCTGGAAGAGAACTTGTTTTACCAGAATAATTGCATTTCTGCCGAATTCATCTATCGAGTACTCTATTTTTATCTTGTCCTTCACTCGTATATCTTTTTTGTATTTTTTTGCTTCTTTCTTGGCTATTTCAACAATTGGATCCTCAACTGTTGTAACCACTGTCATTACTCTATAAAGCTTAATTTCAGCGGTGGATTCAGAGATCTCAACATCGACTTCAGCAGTCTTACCAAACTTCTTTTTAACAACAGATGCAAGACTGTTTTTGAAGGTTTCTATGACATATCCTTTTTCGAGTCCTCGCTCTTTTGCAATATCAGAAAATAGATTCCACATTTCTAAATTTGGCAAACAGCCTCCTAAAGGATTTTCTTTTTTTTGTCGCCTGGCGAAGATACTTCAAGTGTGAACGGTGACTTAAAGGGATCTCTAACATCTAAAACAACAGATAAACTTTTTGAGAATTCAGCGCAATCATCGAGTGTAATACCGCCCTGCTTATCGAGAAAGATCCTAACAATTCGGTTACGCTCACTTCCTGTGAGTTCAAGGTTGATGAGTTCTATTGCTTCATTCGCAAACTGTTCCTTAAGTGTTTCCATAATAATAGCGATCAAATCTTCTCTTAATAGTTCTTTATTCATTCTCACAATTTCCCACTATAACATATAAAAGAAGAATTTTCAAGGTATTTCTTCTAATATTTCGCGCATTGATTCTTCATTCATTCATAATGTTTGCAAGAGTTGGGTTACAATGCACTTTGTTTTCGCTCCTGCTGGATGAGATTTCGAACAAATGAAATTACCTCGTTGGGAGAAATGGAATGCTTCTTATCCTCCCTTCGAAGTTTGATCTCGCAGCATCCGTTCTGAAGTGAGCGTTTCCCAACGATGATCTGGATCGGGATACCAATTAAATCAGCATCCTTGAATTTAAATCCTGGTCTTTCATCTCTATCATCAATGAGGGTAGCTATGTTATTCTCGCTCAGTTCTTCATAAATCCTTTCTGAGATGTTTTTCACATCTTCAAAGGTAACATCGAGTGGTATAAGATGGACAAGGAATGGAGCAATGCTGACTGGCCATTGAATACCCGCAGAGTCATGATATTTATCTATTACCGCTGCCATAATTCTTTCTACTCCGATACCGTAGCTTCCCATGATTACGGGTTTTTCAGTTCCATCGCTGTCCGTAAAGAAACATTTCATAGATTGTGAGTACTTTGTTCCAAGTTTAAATAAATGACCAAGTTCAATAGCCTTTTTGATGCGCAGAATGCCTCCACTGCATTGCGGACATGGATCTCCTTCATTTGGCGTAATGATGTCAACATACTGTTTTGGGTTTATGTCTCGCTCAATAGAAACACCAGTAAAGTGATATTCATTCTTGTTCGCACCCGTGATCATGCCCTTACAATTCTTTAGATTAACGTCAACATAGATCTCTACATTTTCTAAGCTAATAGGGCTGATGTAGCCGATATCGGCTCCGGTAATATTCTTGACCTCATCAGGATTTGCAATATTGAATTGATGCCCGAGGATGCCTGTAAGCTTTGTTTCATTAATCTCGTGATCTCCTCTAACAAGAACAAAGGTAGGTTTGTTATTGGCTATATACAACAAGCTCTTTATAAAGAACTCCTTTGGTTTAGCAAGGAGATTTGACACTGCTTCAACAGTTCCGGGAACAGGAGTGTGCACTTCTGTGATTTCTTCCTTATCAGCCAAAAGAGGCTTAAGCTGTGTCGTAGCAACCTCTATGTTCGCCGCATAGTCGCAGGTATTACACAGGCATATAGAATCCTCGCCACTTTCAGAGAGGAACATAAATTCATCTGATGCTGACCCACCCATTAGACCGCTTGATGCACCAACAACAACGGTGTCAAGCCCGCAACGCCTGAAGATTCTGGAATATGCTTCCCGGTGCATATGAAAACTTTTCTCAAGTTCTTCCTCATTTCTATCCAGACTATACGAATCTTTCATGATGAACTGTCTCATTCTTAAAATAGCGCCTCTCGGCCTTGGCTCATCCCTGAATTTTGTCTGGAGTTGATACCAGATTTGCGGGAGTTGTCTGTACGAGTGAATTTCTCTCCTTGCGAGGTCTGTGATGATTTCTTCATGAGTTGGAGCAAGGCACATATCGCGGTCATTCCTGTCTTTCAGTTTAAACATCTCATCGCCAAATGTATTCCACCTGTTCGTTTCTTCCCAGAGTTCTTTCCCTGACAGAATTGGCAAGAGCAGTTCCTGACCGTTAATTTGGTTCATTTCTTCACGGATGATTTGCTGAATCTTTGTAATCACCCTGAGTCCAAGTGGAAGGTATTCATAGACGCCGCTCATAAGTGGCTTAATCAAGCCTGCTTTCAGCAACAGAATGTGACTTATCTCCTGCGCTTTTTTTGGTGTTTCCTTGACTGTTGGAATGAAATATCTACTTAACCGCATCTATCCTCCTAAATTGTGACGAGCCAACAACGGTCATCCAGCAAATGATTTGGCTCATCAAAGAAAGTAATTATTCTTTATATCAGAAAAGGGGAATGGAGTCAATAAATTTTTCTAAGAGCTCTTAAGACAGTATTTCTTTAGGTCACCTTGTTCCGCTTATGGTGGAACTGATGGGTCAGTATAGTGAAAGCACGTTAATCCCTTTTTTGTGCCAAGCCAGAGACAATCATCTTCAACCAGGATTGCTCGCACCTCATTGTCAGCAATCCCATCCATCTTCGTGAATGATGTCCATGCTTTTGTTTTTTTATTATATCGCGATACACCATTATTAGTGCCAATCCAGACATAGTGTTCGTTTCCAGAAATAGCGTAAACCGATTCACCGCAGATTGTTGTTGGGGGAAGGAATTCTTCCCACCGTGTGCTATCAGGATAATATACATCAATACCTTTCCTTCGTGTGCCAAACCAAATCGCATTTTTGTCAACGAAGAGAGCCGTAACTCCGAAGGCAAGGTCACCGTCCGGGTCGGTAATGGTTTCGAATGCTTTTTTTCTCCAGAGGTATACGCCCCGTTCCGTGGCAATAACAAGATCACCAAGAAATGTGGCAAGAGCGTAAATCATGACATTATCAAATGATTCAAGAATTACCATGTTCTTTGACGGGAGCACTATCAAGCAAAATCCGCCAGCAGTGCCAATAAAGAGTGTGTCATTTTTTATGTGGAGTGCGGTGACGGTGTTATCAACAAGTCCGTTCAATTGCGTATAGCTTTTCCAGGTATTCTCATTTTTGTCATAACGGAGCAGACCAGCGCTTGTACCGATCCAGACAGCGTTCTCGGTTCCGGTAATAGCATACACATTATTGGATGATATACCATACACATCATCTGAACGCCAGTGTTTTCCTTCACCGGTTACAAAGTTCATTGAAGTAATGCCCTTATTGGTTCCATAAATTCCCCCTATCCAGTAATGGTCTTCATCGCGATAGATTGCATTAACTCGCTCATTGGCGAGCCCCGTTACGTAATGAATACCGTTCCAGGTGAATGTATTATAGTGAAAGACACCGAATTGGTTTGTTCCAAGCCACATATCTTTGTTTTCAACGGCAATCGCAGCGTACTCGTATTTGTTGAAATACTCATCGGTAGCGTAATATGGTGTCAGAAAAGGATAGTCTGTAACCGATAATTGTGCTTTTTTCCCAAACCATTTGGTAGTTGAGGGAACGATCCCGGAATAATGCTCCCAGATACAACTTCCTCTCGGTGAAGCATAAATTCCTGAGTTTCCTTCGAGAAATATGGTGTCGTGTGTGAATCCAATTGATGTGATTGTAGACAGGGCAAGGCTGATGCGCGGAATTTCTCGCTCCCATAACGATATCTGATCGTTATAAACAAAAAGTGATTGGTCAGAGATAATCCAGAGTTTGTTGAAAACAGGATCCACAGCGATTATTTCCGCTTTTGAGCCTTTAAATCCATTGCTCCCTGTTATGGGTATATCCCATTCCCGTTTGATCCTGTTAAAGCGTAGAATCCCTTCATCTGTTCCAAAATATACTTTTTCCATGTCCATGGTTATGCTGTAGATATGGGAGAATTCCTTGTAGGTTGACCACACAAACGGATTGTATTGTCTTGAAGATAGGGAAGATGCTGTAATGAGGAGCAATAGTCCAAGCACTGGAAGGGAAAAACTCGCTCTGATTTTCACTGTGGATTTTTCATGCACGATCGAACTGCAAAGCGGTAGCACTGTCTTTTAACTGTTTTTCAAATATTCTACGGAACATTTCACATACAGCGCAGTGCCGTATGGGAGGGCATCTTCATCTATATTGAATCGGGGATGGTGCCAGGGAAAGGTGGTCTTCTTCTCCCGATTTCCCGTTCCCAATCGCACAAATGCTCCTGGCACCTTGTCAAGATAATAGGCAAAATCCTCACCGCCCATAAGGGGTTGTTCCAATTTTATAGCATATTTCTCACCGAAGAAATCCTTAACTATTCCACTTACAAACTGTGTAGTAGTTCTGTCGTTCAGGAGAACAGGATACCCTTTTACAAAATCAAACTGGTAAGAACCTCCGTAAATTCCGGTAATTCCTTTAAGGATTTCTTCAATTTTTCCAACTGCTTCATCAACTAAGTTCATATTCATGAGTCTCAGAGTACCCTTGAGTTCAATGCTCTCCGGTATAATGTTGAAATTGGTACCGCCATGTATGGATCCAATGGTGATGATCACGGGTTCAAGGGGACTCATCCAGCGAGAAGGTATCTTTTGCAGTTCCTGAATGACATCACTTGCCATTACGATTGGATCAATCGATAAATCGGGGACTGCTGCATGCCCACCTTTGCCCTGCAGGAGGATGGTGAACTCTGACGTAAAGGCAAAGAATGGACCGCTTTTATACCCGATCTTACCTGTTTCCAATGTTGGATCAACGTGGATTCCAAAGATAGCATCAACAGAATCCAGTACCCCTTCTTTGATCATTATTTTCGCTCCGCCGGGCAGGCTTTCTTCACTTGGCTGGAAGATAAACCTTACATTTCCTTGCACCTCATCTTTCATTTCAGACAAAATCATAGCAGCGCCAAGGAGCATGCTCATGTGGGCATCATGTCCGCATGCATGCATCGTTCCCTTATGTGTTGATGTATATTCGACGCCAGTCTTTTCGGAAACAGGGAGTGCATCCATATCCGACCTGAGAGCAAATGTTTTAACGCCCTTGCCTTTGAGAATTCCAACAACACCGGTTTTCGCCATTCCCGTTTTGACCTCAATGCCAATTTGTGATAATATATCAGCAATATAGGAGGAGGTCTTTTTTTCTTCGAATGCAATCTCTGGAATGGTATGCAAATGCCGTCTCATTTCGACGAGTTTGTCCTTCATGTCAAATGCCATTCTTCTAATATCCATTCGGACTCCTCCTCAATTACAAAAATTGCAATGAATCGTTCTTTTGAAAAGTGTGTGGTTTTTCATCTTCAATCCCGTTTTGTACTCACTTGTGTATCAGAAAATGCATCATAAGTCAAGAGAAAACAATATTTGGGTGTTTTCTGGGTAGAGAGGAAAAAGTGAAAATAATTACGTGCAACCCTTTACTGCTTCACGTATTTTTTTGATATGCTCCGGAGTTGTTCCACAGCAACCGCCAATAATTGATACACCAGTGGTAACGAGTTTCTTGGATTTCTCTGCCATAAATTCCGGTGTTTCAGGGTAAACGGTCGTATCTCCCATTTCAGGAATTCCTGCATTTGATTGTATGATAATGGGTAATGCGCTGTATTTTTTGAATTCACGCGCAATTTCTATCATATTCTCAATGCCATTACCGCAGTTCGAGCCAATAATATCCGCTCCTGCATCCTG
Organism: uncultured bacterium; assembly: GCA_965369615.1. Lineage (GTDB taxonomy): Bacteria > Hydrothermota > E44-bin80 > E44-bin80 > E44-bin80 > SOKD01. Next base: position 5,997 of record CBDUQV010000060.1, read on the forward strand.
GAGACCTTTTGCAGCCTGCTCCACAGAGATGCCCATAATTGTGTAAAATCCTTTTGGTGTTGGATCAAACGTCATTGTTGCCACAACAGGAATTGAAGATAAAATGGTTTTCGCGGCTCTTACTGCCAGTGTTGCCTCAACAAGGTCAGTCATCGTTTCAACGCAGATGATATCGACACCAGCATTGATCAAAGCATGCATCTGTTTTTCAAAATTACCGTACATTTTTTCCTGCTCAACATCTCCGTATGGTTTCAGGAGTCTTCCGCTTGGTCCACAAGAACCTGACACATATGCTTTATCACCGACAGCTTTTCGTACTGCGGAAACTGCATTTCTATTAATTTGCTCTGTTTCATCTTCAAGAGAATACATTGAGAGTTTCAGTGGAGAGCCGCCGAATGTATTGGTTTGAATAATCTCCGAGCCTGCTTCAAAGTAGAGCTTTGCAATCTCCTCAAGAACATTTATTTTTGTAAGGTTGAAAGATTCAGGCGGTTTACCAGGGTTGAGTCCACGTTCCATGAGCATCGTTCCCATTGCGCCATCCGCTACGAGTATTTCACCCTCTCCTATCCTTTCAAGCAGTGGTTTCATAATTGTGTTCGCTTCTGGTAATTATCCATTTCTCTGATACTTTGCTTTTTTGATAATATAATGTTCCAACGTACATCGTACATCTTTCATTCCTTATTCTCTCATCAACCTTTTGACCGTCTCCACCGCATGCGCGCTGTCATAGCAGTATGCATCAGCACCAATTTCCTGCGCATATTCCTTTGAAACCGGAGCTCCTCCGATAATAACCTTGATTCCGCCAGCAAGATCCTGCTCGTGCAGCAGTTTAAGGACCTTTTTCATGACAGGCATGGTTGTGGTGAGAAGTGCTGATAAACCGATAAATTCAGCGTTTTCCTTTTTTGCTACTTCAATAAACTGTTCGGGTGGAACATTGTTGCCAAGGTCAATAACCTGAAAACCAGCTCCTTTGAGCATAATACCTGCAAGGTTCTTACCGATGTCATGCAGATCACCATAAACAGTTCCTATGACGATCTTGGCAATTGTGGGTAAATCTTGGTTCAGAAATAATGGTTTGAGTATATCCATTCCAGCATACATTGCCTTTGCAGCAAGGAGAACGTCGGGGAGAAAAATTTCATGGTTCTTGTATTGCTCACCAATAATGTTCATACCCGGTATCAGTGCCTTGTCGAGAATTTCTTTCGGCGGTATTGATTTTTCTATAGCTTTTTGGGTAAGTGATGCAACCTTATCAGCGTTACCAGCTTCCACTTTATGTACAATTTGCTCTAATATCTCCATTATTGTTTACCTTTCAAGCAGATTCCCTTCATCTGCAAAAAGCTCTTTGATTCTATTTTGACAGGAGTGGTTTTTGCATTTACTACAGAAAGGGAAGTCATCGTTAAAAATGTGAATGGTCCTTTTTCCTGCAACCAATACTCCGGTTATTGATTTGAGCGGTGTCATGAGATAGCTTTCAAGCAGCGATATTCCAATCTCTTTGGGCTTCAGGTATTCGAAGAGTTTTTTTTGCGTGCTGATATGCCAGCCGCAGTAACCGGGACTATATCGCATAATTCCTGTCAGTGATGTCAGTTCTTTTTTCTCGAAAAGCATATCATTGAAGTGCTTTTCAATGACATGAGCGCACCTGTCGGTTCCAGCAGAAGCAACGGAATCGAGCATACTTCCAAGGGCGAATTCCTTCTTCTCGAAGAGTTCATCAATTCTCCTGGTGATTTCTACACCTATGGTTACTGCAAAGAGAGCAAGATTGTCCGCCTGGGTGAAAATAAATTCGAGCGGTGTTATCGTTTCATTAAATCCTTCTCCATCGTAAACTATATCAAAGTCATCCAGGGATATTTCCTCCATGATGCCCAGGGGTTCAGCAACCTCGAAGAAAGTATCGAGAGCCTGCTGTATCATTTCTTCTATCCTTTGTGGGAGTGTAGCCTGTTTTGGGAGAGATTGATTCTCTAATACCCCTTCTCGAAAAGAGGTTAGTTCTTCCTTCCTGATCGTGATTATCTTTCTCATTGTGTCACTCAAAGAGTATTCTGTCTACGGGTGGAAGGTTCTCTATCCTGAATTTGTGTGCTTCATTTTCCATCAAAGTGATCAGGTCTTTCTTTGCTGATTCTGGCAGTTGTGAAACAGAGTGCCGGGTGATTAATTTTTGAACCTCATTATGTGCACGCTCACGAAGCGAAACACTGCCTTCATTTTGCCATCGTGCATGTGTTGCACGGTCGATAACTGGACCTGGAAAATAAAATTCTTCCTTGAGATACCGTCGTGTATGTTCTGATATAAGGAGGTGTTTGTCTTTGATGAGTTCTTCGAACCGCGGGAGGGAGGGGAAATCTTCCTTTGGTTCAATGCCTTTCAACATGTGAAGCACCATACCGCAAATCTCATTATCAAGCACAAGTTTTTCGAGACTCTGGCAGCTTTCAAAATCAAGCATTCCCGGTCCCGATATGTTATTAATGCCTGAGAGAGCTGCCAGCGTTGCTCCCATGGAAGATTCAATGCCTGCCTGTGCATCAAGTTGCTTTGCATCACTTAATGAGATGTATGCCTGTGTTGGAATGCCAAGAAACTTCCCGATTTCATTATATGCGCAGTCAACCATTTGTGTTTCCACTGCTCCCATTGGAGTTGTTTCGTAACGGACATCGAAAATTGCGGGTGAACCGCCGTACAGGATGGGCGTACCGGGGTTTGTTAGTTGGCTGATTACTATACCGCTGAGTGTTTCAGCCGTATGCTGGATGAGTGTCCCAACAAGGCTGACAGGCGCCATAAAACCCGAGAGTGGCATTGAAATAAATTCAACAGGTATGGAAAAACGTGCGCAGTCCACCACGTTTTGAGAAGTAACATCGCTCCATTTAATGGGTGATGTCGGGCAACAGGAGAATACTGCAAGCGGTTTTGCTGCTAATGCTTTCCTGGTGCCGCGAACTGCAAGCAGAAGTTCTTTCATCAACAGGAAACCATCAATGCTGAATGCGCCGGTAACGACCGGTTTTTCACAGAAGAGAAGGCTGAGATACAGTCTGTAACCATCAGATATCTTTTCGTGAACATCTGAAGGTATGAATGCAGTGCTCTGAGATGCGATATAGGGAAGCTGGCTTATGACCTTTGCGTAATGAATGTAATCCTCGGTCGTTGGTTTTCGCATTCTCTTTGTCTCGTAGTCAAGAATATTGAGTGCCGCTGAGCCGGGTGTAAAGTAAACATTGTACTCTGAGAAATTATGCGTTTCATTCCCTAAAATATCGTAAAGTTTGAATGAACGGGGTACTGTTTTCAGTGCTTTATCAACGGTATTCTGTGTGAGCAAAACACGATTAGTGCTCCTATCAATTTCTGCACCGTGATCGCTGAGCATTGCAATAATTTCCCTGTTGTGTATCTCTACACCGAGTTTACAGAGCAGTTCCCTCGCTTCGCTGATGATTTTTTCTATTAAATCATGATCGAGAAATTTTAGTACTGGTCTCATATGCCTTTCCTTTGGATTGAGCATCCTGTGTATAAATTGCAACCATCATACAGTAACATTGGGGATATTTCAAGGAAAAACTAATCCTGCATCCGGAATGTATATGCGGGTAATCTTCTTTAAGATTCTTACGCCTTTCTCCGTTACTTTGATGCTCTCAATCACAATGATAACTCGATGCCCACGGGGCAATGGTCAGAGCCCATGACGTCTGTCATGATAAATGCGGATTTGATGTTCTTTCTGAGATTCTCACTGACAAAGAAATAATCTATTCTCCAGCCCACATTTCTCTCTCTGGCTCTGGACTTGTAGTCCCACCACGAGTAATGTCCACCTTCTTGAGTGAAGGCTCTGAATGTATCAATAAATCCATGGGCAATGAAGGTGTCGATCCAGGCTCGTTCTTCCGGAAG
>CBDUQV010000061.1:0-9611 GCA_965369615.1 uncultured bacterium
ATAATCCTCCTCTGTTTTTCAATACGACACAGTGGCCCGATACATCATTCACAGGTCCGTATCCTGTTTCTTCAACGATAACAGATTCGTTTGGAGTAGGAGAGGCATATCTGTATTACAGACAGGGTGGTTCCGGACCATACAATCTGGCAATTGCGGATAGTACCATCGATGATGATTACTACTTCACCATACCATATGTTGTTACACCACCTGAATTCATAGAATATTACCTTGAGGCTGTGGATGCATCACCGAACTACAATACCGGATATGACCCACCGGGAGCACCAACCACAGTATTCTCTTTCAATATTCAGGACTATGAGGGTCCGATTATAGAGAATACAAGGGTGTGGCCAGATACTGGTTTTGCGGGTCCTTTCGCTGTCTGGACCGATATATACGATAATTCAGGGCTCAGTGAAACCTACCTCTTCTATAAGATACAAACAGCTCCCTGGGATTCTGTTGGCGCCGATTCTATTCCGGATGATACAACCCACTACTTCACCATACCAGCCATTACACCTCCAAAGGTTATCCGCTACTACATTAAAGCGTACGACAATTCGGCAAACCACAATGAATCGACTGATCCACCAGGAGCACCAGGAGTCGTTTATCAGTTTATTGCCAACCCGCCGGGTGTTGGGAGTGAATGCTCAATTGTACCGGAGAGGGCATATCTGAAAGCACTTCCCAATCCTGCAGTTGACCGATGTGTCATGCAATTTGGTTTCCCGGACAGGCAGCCAGTATCATTGGTAATATATAATGTTTCCGGAGCGCGCATAAAAACAATTATTCATGAAACCATGCAGGGTGGTAATTACCTGTATACCTGGAAATGTCGGAATGAAAGAGGGAACAGGGTCGTCAATGGTGTTTATTTTGCAATGCTTAAGTACGGGAATAAAGTTTTGATAAAACCTGTTGTTATTGTTACGAAATAGTAAAGTGAGAGAGGTAGAGACATGATCTGCCCCTAAAAATACCCAGTAAGCCCAGCACAATCTCTGTGTTGGGTAAAGCGTTTGACAGAAAATAAAAGGTGTCATTCTGAATGGACTCTGACTCTGAACCCTTCGCTCTACCGAGGGTAAACTCCGTGACGAGGAAGAGGAAATGAAGAATCTCGATGTTCTGAAATATTAAAAAATTGAGATTCTTCCACAGTCAGTAGGATTGGTTTACTCAGAATGACAAAGGGAGTGTTAATTAGATTGCTTACTCAGAACAGTATCCATTTGTCTACTCACCATAACAGGTTTTTGAGACCTATACAACGCACTTTACTGAATATTTACCTTGGTTGAATATCCAAAAGAAAGGAGAAGATTTGAAAAAGGTTTTATTTGTTGCCGTTATCTTTCTAATATACAACAACTTATTCGCTCAAGAAAACGGTGAAATATTCTCTTCTGCTCACCCTCTTTACCCTGATGACCAGGTTATTATCAAGTATTCTCCATCCGTATCCGAAGCATTAAGATTTGAAATAGAAAAGGATAATAATTTCATCAAAATGAGAAATTGTGAAAGAGGTGAATGGGTCTCTTATCACACGGACAGAAGTTTGAAAATTGAGGAGCTGGTAGATAAACTAAAGAATAACCCCTTTATAGTTTATGCACAGCCGAATTACTATTTTTATATAATCTGGCACCCCGATGATCCATCCTATCCAATGTATCAATGGCATTTCAACCGCATTAACATGGAGAATGCGTGGGATAGAGAACAAGGCGGGGATTCCGCTATAATTGTTGGTGTGCTTGATTCAGGATGCGCTTTTGAGGATTATCCGGTGCCATTCTACGAAAAGGACAAGATAGATAGCAATACGACGCATTATAGGCAACTTCCCGATTACAATCAAGCACATTTCATTGATGGATTTGATTTCATTAACAATGATGAACATCCCAACGATAATCACAGTCATGGAACCCATGTCACCTCAACAATTGTAGAATCGACTGACAACGGACTTGCTGTCGCTGGCATCGCTTTTCAGGTAACAGTACTCCCGGTCAAGGTTGTGAACTGGGCAGGCATAGGAAATGCAGATATCTTTGCACTTGGTCTTTACTATACAGTTGACCATGATGTAGATATAATAAACATCAGCCTTGCTGCCTCTTCCAACCCAGGTGTTGTTGTGAAGGATGCTATTGATTATGCAGCAAGTAAAGGTGTGGTTATGATTGCTGGAGCAGGGAATAGCGGTGCTGGCTCGGTTTCTTACCCTGCAAAATACGATGAGGTTATTGCTGTTAGTGCAACGTGCTCAAGTGTTCCCGATTCCCTTGCTTACTATTCAAATTTTGGGAGTGGCGTGGAGGTATCCGCTCCAGGGGGAGATCTTGTTGACAGGGATAACAACGGCTTTCCAGACCTTGTTGTCCAGCAGACATTCCTCCCTGGTATATTTAATAATGGGCTGGCAAAACCTGATTCCTTTGTTCTTATCGGATATGGCGGGACATCCATGGCAACCCCTCATGTGACGGGTGTTATTGCTTTAATGCGTTCGTATGGGATTCCCCCTGAAAATATACGAGAAGTTTTGCACGAGACCTCGATAGATTTCGGATCCCCGGGTTATGATACGCTCTTTGGTTATGGACGCATCGATGCCTTCAGAGCGCTTGGTGGAGAAGATACGCTTCCACCTGAGATTTCAGGAACAACAATTCTTGAAGATACATACCATCCCGGTCCATTTGCCGTATGGTCAAAGATTACAGACCTCTTTGGAATCAGGGAAGCAAGAATATGGTATAAAATAAACTCGCAGGAATGGCAGGATTGCGTTTATGCTGATAAAATCCATCCGGATAAGTATCTGTTCTATATTCCAGAAGTTACTCCACCAGCGGTTATCAAATACTATATCGAGGCAGTTGATAATCCTGGAAATTCTGCAACAGACCCCGACGGTGCGCCAACATACTATTATTCGTTTATTGTCGATATTACTGGAATCGAAGAGGTGAATGTTAGCGGTGCTATTTCAGCAAAAAGCCCCACCTTTATCTCTAAAGATGCAATACCCGTTGTGCTTTCGCAACCAGTTGCATCATCAATTTCTGCAACCATTTATGATATTGCTGGCAAACGTGTACATCATTGTATATATGATGAACTCAATGGATGCATTCTCACTGTAAATGTTGGTAAACTGGGGAGCGGCATATATTTTCTGAAATTAGAAAGCTCCACATTTCAAATAATAAACAAATTCGTGAAAATGAAGTAGCGGTATACAAAAGGGCAGACATAATGTCTGCCCTTTTGTATACCTGAAGCGGTGTCATTGTTTATTGTATCTACTTATCCGGTATTTGAATCTTTACTGACTCCATAATGATTGCTTCTTTTGGCATACCGTTCTCATCTGTTTTTGCGCTGGCTATTTTATTAACGTCTTTCATTCCTTTGATTACTTCACCAAATGCCGTATAGTCATTATCAAGATGCTTACATTTCTCTCTTGTCAGGCAGATAAAGAATTGACAGCTTGCTGAATTCGGATCACCTCCGCGTGCCATGCCAAGTACCCCTGGATTAAACGGTTTGTTGTTGAATTCAGCTGCAATGGTATAACCTGCATTACCGGTTCCCGTTCCAAGAGGATCGCCACCCTGAATGACAAAGCCGGGTATAATCCTATGGAAGGTGAGACCATTGTAGAAACCCTTTCGTACTAACTTGATGAAGTTCTCTACCGTTTTGGGAGATTCTTTGTAGTAGAATTTAATAACGATCTCACCACCATCTCTTATCTTTATCACTGCAAGCTCATCACCGGTGATCTTTTCCATAACAGGGGTTTCTTTTTTTGTTGTGTCTGCTTCTGTTTTTGCTTCTTCATTTTTTCCCGTCTTCGTTTTTTGTTCTTCGCAGCCGAAGAGGCAAAAGAGAATGATGAACAGTAATAAACCAAACCTCCTAATCATACAACCTCCTTTTTGGGTTAATAGATGACAGACCTTTTTCGCTCTGCGAGATTTCGAACTATGAGGTCTTGTTTTCATCACTCAGCACAATTTTCAAGAATCTCCGTTTACCAACCCTTAGAATAAACGGCTCAGAAATCGAAATTTCAGCATTGCTATCGGTTATTTTTTCTTCCTGTATTTCGACACCTCCCTGTTGAATGAGCCTACGCGCATCTGAACTGGATGATGCCATCTTTGTTCTGGTCAGGAGTTTCACTATCCAGATTGGATTTTCAGAGCTGTCGATCGAGAATTCATCTATTTCGTCGGGCAATTCTTTCATTTTAAAAACCTTATCGAATTCCACGGCAGCATATACTGCATCTTTTTTGCTGTGATACATCGTTGCTATTTCACGGGCAAGTCTGAATTTAACATCACGTGGATTTGTTCCTGTATCCTTCAATTCTTTGTTTATCAAAGCCATCTGGCTTTTGGTGTAGCACAGCACCAATTCAAAGTAACTTTCGATAAGCGTATCGGGAATGGACATTACCTTGCCAAACATCTTACGCGGGGATTCCATTATACCGATATAATTTTCATAACTCTTGCTCATCTTCATTTTTCCATCAAGTCCAACGAGCAATGGCATGGTGAGTATTACCTGGGGAGTCATCCCCATCTCTCGCATGAGCTCACGGGCAATCATGAAGTTGAAGGTCTGATCGGTGCCTCCAATTTCCACGTCAGCCTGTATGGCAATTGAATCGTATCCCTGATAAATAGGGTAGAGGAATTCGTGAAGATAAATGGGACGCTGAGATGAGTACCGTTTTGAGAAATCATCTCTCTCCAGCATACGTGCAACGGTTATTTTTGCTGAGAGTCTGATTATGTCGGTTGATGATAATTGAGCAAGCCACTCGCTATTGTATCTGAATTCCGTTCTGTCTTCCCTCAGTATGGTAAAAACCTGTTTAGCATAATGCTGCATGTTTTTCTTTATTTCCTGGTCGGAGAGTTGCGGTCTTGTTTTTGACCTGCCCGATGGATCTCCGATTTTGCCCGTGAAGTCACCCACGATGAGTACTGCAGTATGCCCGCATTCCTGGAAATCCCTGAGTTTCCGCAGAACAACCGCAAAACCAAGATGAATATCGGGTCCGGAAACATCGATTCCCAGTTTAATCCTCAGCGGTCTCTTTTCCTTGAGTTTGGCAATGAGCTCTTTTTCCGGGATTACAGAAGCCGTTCCTCGTTTGATAATTTCCAATGATTTCTTACTGTCTTCTTGCATTAGGGAATCTCGTTTAGCCTGTTGAATAAGAGTTCTTAGGATTTATGATTTAAGCCACAGCTTGCATCGACTTTGTACCATTTTCTACCGTCCGGAAGGTATATTCAGAAGCGGTGTGAGCTTTTGATCAAAGGGGAGGACAATAACGGTATTGTTCGGTGAGTCTATGAGACCGCCAAGCGTTTTAATATAATACCACTGCAAGTAGCGGGAGGAGAGGGAATTTGCAATAACCTTGTTTGCCATGGATATACCGTTTGCCTCGATTCTTTTTCTCTCCGCTTCCTGCGTCTCCTTCTGGAGGACGAACTTCATCTTTTGCGCCTCCTGCTCTGCGGCGATTTTATCATCGATAGCGTCCTTTACCTTTGGAGGAAGCTCAACCTGTCTGAGAAGGATCTTCTCGCACAATACTCCCTTTGTTTCTAAGTCCTCCCTCATAAAATAAAGTATTTTATCTGTTACTTCTGCTCTTTTCGCTGAATAGATGTCAGTGGCATTGTAATTAACAGCAGCACTTCTGATGGCGGTTCGAATTGTAGGTCGCACAATCTTACCAATATAGTTTGGGCCAATGTCCCGGTAAACCATTGCTGCATCCTCAGAGATGAGATGAAACCAGACGGTCACCTCAAGGGCAACACTTAAACCTTCGGCAGTGAGAGACATGATAGCGTCATCGCCTTTGATCTGACCCTCACCGGCTTTTGAACTCATGGTGTATGCCTGGGTTCTTACCGTCATTCTCTCTAATGAGATTAATGGATTAACAAAATGCAATCCGCTTTTGAGCGTTCTTTCCTGCACTTTGCCCAAAAGGACCTGAACGCCAACTTGCCCCGGTCCAACCATCCGGACCATTGAGAGCGTAAGAAAAATTACTGCGAGTGCAAATGCAGCAGGACCAAGCATGGGATTCAAATTTTGCACCGTTTTTTTTGCCATGACCAAAATGATGCCAAGGACAATAAAAACGAAAAAGAGAAATATTAACATTAATCCTCCTTTGTGATTAATTGTTTACTACATTTTTTGCTTTTATATTATGGCGGCGAAGGGATTTGAACCCCTGGCACGCGGATTATGATTCCGCTGCTCTAGCCAACTGAGCTACGCCGCCATAATAAATCGTGCAGACTATATCACAGGCAATTATTGTTGTCAAGACAATTTGAACGGAAGCCTTGAATAGATGGAACGTTACGGGACTTTTTTCGTTTTACAGTTAACACGTGGCAAAATATGTGTTTGCGTTCCATTTTTTAATTGACTTTTTACATAATATTAATTATGATACGGTAATGTATTGATGATGGAGTACATGAAACGTGGTGATAGGTAAATGAAGAGCCTAATGAAGAGCATATTCGTGTTGTATTTATTGATTGGTCTCTGCGGTGCAGGATGCACGCGGAAGGTTTTCATGTCCGAGAGACGCGAACTACCTGATGCAGCAGTGGCAGCTGCATCAGTTGCAAAGATTGATTCATTACTGGGATATTCCTTCCAGTGGACATTTGGGAGAAAAAGGATTGGTTTGATACCCGAGATGAAGGGCGAACTGGCAGGGAAGGTGAGCGTTCCTGACAGAATATACATAAGTGGATCGTGGAAAACAGGCGATGAAATCGAAAAGATACAGGCATATTCAATCGAGGGTAAGGAGTATACATTTGATGCCGAAAGCAAAGTGTGGAAACGCGGTAAGGGTAGTTCGTATCCCGATCCATTTGAGCACCTGAAACTGGTTCTTTCGTTTGGTGAGTTTGCCTTTATTAAAGTCGATATACAGAACAAAACGGAGTGCTATCTGTTTTCCTTTAAACCAAATGTTTATTTTCTGGATCCGATTGAGTCAACGGAACCGGAAGGACTGCTCTGGGTTGCAGTTCAATCGGGGATCCCGGTACGGGTGAAGGTGAAAGCGAAGAAAAACCTTATCAACTGGGACATGGTGCTTTCCGATATTAATACCTTTGCCAGCCTCTCGGTACCTTTCAGGAGTCTTTTCTTTCGTGTGCATGATATTGCGGAGGATGACATTGCTGTCATTGCGGAACGATGTGTGTTCCTGGGTTATGGCAAACCTGATAGGGTGCAAAAAAACGGTGATGCTGTTTTTTCTATCAAGGCGGAAAGCATTTCAGATACGCTCCTTACAGCTATACTGAAGAAGGGAGATGTACAGGTTTTTGTTGGTACGTGGCCAAAGGATCCTATTTACAAGTTACAGGAAAATAGTGACCTTGTCTCTGAGCGATATGGTGAGGGAGCACAGTTATTCTTTGAACGAGGAATTATTACGAAACCAGTTATTGCGATAAGAAGAATTTTATCGCGTGATGCTTTCGTAGCTTTTGATTTTAAGAATGATCTTCTCGGCAAATATTCTCTGTATGCAACGGTTACATCAGGTATGGCTGATAGCCTCAGGGAAATTGTTGCTGCGTATTCAGATGAACCGGCTGTTATTGTTGTTGATGATGCTGCTGTATTGATCACCATAATTCGGGATGCATGGCTTGTTGAGAATCGAATTCCTATTGTGCAGGGAATGGAGCAGGATGAATCGACAAGAATTTTTGCAAGATTGCGAGAGGAACCTTTAAGGAGAAACTATAATTTCTCGAGGGCAAAGGAGGAGGAATAATGGACAAGAAACTGCTTGACATACTTGCCTGTCCTCAATGTAAGGGCGATCTGAATTATAAAGAGAAGGAACAAAAATTGATCTGCAGGAAATGCAAACTTGCCTATCCAATCAAGGAAGGTATTCCTGTTATGCTCATTGATGAAGCAGAATCTCTTCAGTAACAGAAGGAGGAATTGAAAATGGAATTTGCAGGCGTTGTACGATGAATACTATGAAGAAAGTGCTGGGTTTCATGCTTGTAATCATTGCCGCCTGTGTGTATGGAGAGGAAATACAAGTCCGGAGGGATGATGGTGCGGGAATCTCATTTGAATACACTATCCCTGGGTATAGCTTGGGTACAATCAGGGTTCACGGTAAAGACTACCAATACATTGACGTTAATAAAATGGCATTGGTTCATGAAATTGGAATGCCCTCGTTGCCCGTAAAATATCTACATATTGCGGTTCCGCTTCATGCAGAGCATGTGCAGATAAGCGTTCAGAAGATTAGGAAGCAATCACTACAGAATATAAGAATTATCCCTGCATTTTATCTCTCTATGGATAGTATGGTGATTGAGGAAAATCAAAATGTTTATGAAAGCAAGGAAACATTTCCCGGACAGGATTTTGAGGTACTGTATGATGGCATGCTCATGCACCAGAGAATTATGAAGATTGCACTATACCCCTTTCAATTTAATCCTTACAAGAACGAAGTATACACCTGTAATGCAATGAAAGTATCTATCAGGTTTCTTGATAACAAAGCTGAGAAAGGTGGGAGCAGATTTCTTGGCACTGCAACAGAACGGAGATTGAAACACCTGCTTCTTAATTATACTGCCTCACGCTCGTGGAGAGAAGTGGTGGGGGGAAGTTATGAGACATTTCAGAATTATGAGCCGTGGTATAGGATACACGTTGCAGAAGATGGTTTGTATGCACTGGGCTATGATTATCTAAAGAACAATGGCATAGATCCTGAAAACATAGATCCAAGAACGATAAAGATGTATAATGGGGGGAGTGCGGTTCTTGATGCGGACATTTCAAATGTACCTGCTGAGTATGATACAATACCGTATCAGGTTCCAGTGTATGTTCATGGAGAGGAAGATGGGAGTTTTGATCAGGATGATTATCTCCTCTTCTATGGGCTTTCACTGACCGGTTGGGATCGGTGTTCTGTTGCCAGTGATGTTCCGCTTTATTACAATCCTTTTACCAATGAGAATGTTTACTGGTTGACCTGGGGAGGGGGTGAAGGGAAAAGAATGGAAATGATCAATGGGACTCCATCATCGAATACTCCTCATATAGTTTCGTGTTTCAAGGAAACAATCCATATTGAGGAAAATCGGCTCTGCCCGTCAAACTCCGGTTTTGGATGGGTGTGGGAAGAGATGATCCTTCCATCAAATGTCGGTTCGATTTCTCGTGATTACACATTCAGTGTAGAGCAATTGTACACGGACAGTTTCCAAATAAACGTCGCGGTTTATGGGGCTACAACTTCGACACATGTGCTCGAAGTTCAGATGAATGGCATCCCCCTCTGCGATACATCCTGGTATGGAGAGAATGAAACCGAGCCATTTTTATTTACCTGCGGCGGAACAAATCTTGTTTCAGGTGATAATACCATTCGGTTGCGGCTTCACAAAAGCGGAGGCGGAGATGACATCTATGTTGATTACCTTGAAGTGTCGTTCTATAGAAATTTG
>CBDUQV010000062.1:0-9554 GCA_965369615.1 uncultured bacterium
GTTCATTGTCATGCTCAGGGAAGCTGGCATTGAAGCAATTCCAATCCTCACAAGAACAGCGAGTTCAGGCACAGTTGTCGAGAACTTCATCTCCGGTCAGCAATTTAACCACATGGTGGTTGGGGTACCGGCAGAGCACTTTACCGAACGAGAGAAATATAAAACCGCGGTCATTGAGGGAGATAAGGATTATACTACAAGCGATGATTATGTTCTGCTCGATCCTACATCTCAATCCACGCCCTGTGGCGCAATCCCATGGTACCTTGAAGATACAAACGCACTGCTCATCAAGGAAGATGGCGGAACACTCATCACCATACCGCCCTCTAATCCAGAGCACAACCGTCGTGTAAGAGAGTGTGAGGTGAAAATCGAAGACGACGGAACGATACGATGCTCTGTTACCTGCACAAGGACGGGACAGGAAGCAAATTTAGTTCGTGCAATGCTTCAACTGCTTGGCGAGAATGAGAAGAAGGAATGGCTTCAAGGAAGACTCCTTCAAAACTGCCATGGCGCAATTCTGAAGGATTTCACCCTATCCGGTCTCTTTGAGCTTTCAGAACCACTTGCCATGACTTATGCATTCTATATCCCCAACTATGCACAAATTCGGCATAACTCAATATCGCTTAATCCAAGCATTTTTCGGAACAAAATGGTTGACGTATTCACAAGAGAAACACGCGAGCATGACGTTGCCTTCGACTATCCAATGATGCTCATCGATATCTACAAAATACAATTACCCGAAGGTTCAAAGCTTGAAACGAAACTGGAATCCATCACCAGAACCGCAACATTTGGACACTTCACATTTACCTATTTTGAGGATGGAGCCTATCTCGTGCTCAACAAGCAACTCTCCATCAAGAATACCAGGATTTCCCTCGACAATTACAACTACGTGAGGGACTTTTTCCAGGAAATCCTTGTTGCAGAGAACATGTTCTTGAATCTCTCGCGATAGAAAAATCTCCATACATCTGGGAGATATCATCCTTCCCTTGCTGGCCTGTCTTCATGCCAGCAAAGAAGAACGTGCTTTTTCCTTGATTTTCACCTCTATTGTGCTTATGGTCATAATGCCTTTGCTACAGCAGGAAAAGGAAAGTCAAATGAATTTGAAAGCATTGCACATATTGTCTTACGGAATGTATGTTGTCGGCTCAAAAAAGGATGATCGTTTCAATGGACAGATTGTCAATACGGTCATCCAGGTCTGCGCAGAGCCACCAGTACTCGCAATTGCGATTAGCAAAGAGAACCTTACGCATGAATTTATCTCAAGCAGCAAAGTGTATACCATCTCCGTACTCTCCACCGAAACATCGATGAAATTTATCGGGCTCTTCGGATGGAAATCAGGACGCGATGTTGATAAGTACAAAGACATTCACTACAAAATTGGCGTAACCGGTGCACCCGTGGTTCTTGACAACACCATCGCATACCTTGAGGCTGAGGTTACTAAAAGCATAGATGTGGGTACCCACACACTCTTTGTGGCCAATATCGTTTCAGCGGAAGTGCTCAGTGACTCTGAGCCAATGACGTATGCATTCTATCACATGGTGAAGAAAGGGAAAGCTCCCAGAACAGCTCCAACATTTTTTGAAAAAGAAGAACAGGAGGCAAAAACAGTGGGAAAATATATCTGCAAAGTATGTGCTTACGTATACGATCCCGAAAAAGGAGATCCTGACTCTGGGATTAAACCAGGAACAAGCTTTGAAGATTTGCCTGACGATTGGGTTTGTCCTGTTTGTGGTGTCGATAAATCACAATTCGAAAAAGAGGAGTAACAATGTCTGTCCAGAAAATTAAGAACAACGTTTTCTCTGTAGGTGCAAGAGACTGGGACCGACGACTTTTCGATGAACTCATACCGTTACCCCAGGGTACAAGTTACAATTCCTTTCTTATCAAAGGGACCCAAAAAACTGCTCTCATAGATACCGTTGATCCTGATAAGGAAGAGGAGCTCTTCGGAAATCTTAAGAAGCTTGATATTCATGCTATTGATTATGTTATCAGCAATCACGCTGAACAAGATCACTCAGGAACCATTCCAAAGATCCTGGACGTCTTCCCGGCTGCAAAAGTGATTACCAACAAGAAATGTAAAACATTGCTCATAGACTTGTTTCACATCAGCGGGGAGAAATTTATTACAATGAATGACAGGGATACAATCTCACTCGGTGATAAAACGCTTGAGTTCATTATAACACCCTGGGTACACTGGCCTGAAACAATGCTTTCTTATCTGCGCGAGGATAAAGTGCTTTTTCCCTGTGACCTTTTTGGAGCCCACCTTGCAACGAGTAAACTTTTCGTCGTGGATGAATGTGAGGTTTACGAACCGGCAAAACGGTATTATGCCGAAATTATGATGCCATTCAGATCAAATATAAAAAACCACTTGGAGAAACTGCGGGATTATAAAATTGAGATTATTGCACCGAGCCATGGCCCTCTGCATAATAAACCTGGATTCATCCTCAATGCATACAGGGACTGGACATCTGATGATGTGAAAAATGAAGTGATCGTGCCTTTTGTATCAATGCATGGCAGCACGCGCAGGATGGTTGATTACTTTGTTGATGCTCTCATTGCGCGTGGAATTACCGTTAAGCCCTTCAACCTCACTGAAACAGATATTGGAGAACTTGCTATAGCGCTCGTTGATGCAGCAACGCTTGTAATCGCCTCCCCCACTGTACTGCTTGGTCCGCATCCAGCTATCGTTTATGCTGCTTACCTTACAAATCTCCTGAGACCCAAATTAAAATTCGTCTCACTTATCGGTTCGTACGGCTGGGGTAGTAGAATGGTTGCTCACTTAAAAGCAATGCTCACTAATATCAAAGCGGAAATAATCAATCCGGTAGTGATCAAGGGATATCCGTCACCTGATAATTTTGCTTCGCTTGACAGCTTAGCGGACGAAATCCTCTCAAAACACAAGGCAATGAATCTTCGGTAAAAAGGAGGATTAAAAATTCTTAGCAGCAAGGAATCTGGTACGCAAATTAACGCAAAAGGACTGTCTTCCTTGTTTTACATCGTCCCTCATCTTCAAGGGTTAGCCTGATAAAATAAACCCCCTGACTGACATTTTTCCCATAATCATCATCCCCGTCCCAGAGGGCAGTATAGTAACCTGGTTCTTTTCGATCATGCACGAGCGTTCGTATCCTTCTTCCGGTCACATCGAAAATACTGATTGAAACGAGCTGTTTTCCAGGATAGCCTTTTCCTTTTCTTAATGGTATTCCATAGGTGAAGGATACGGTATTACAGAAAGGATTTGGTCGGCTTTGCGATAACGAGAAGACTACTTGATTTTTCCGTTCTGGTATTTCCTCCTGAACCGCGGTAATTCCAAAAAATCGCATAATGGAATCTGCAAGTGCTTCCTTTGTTGACGGAGGAGAACCATCAGCAAGCCCGCCAAACTCAAATGACGTGCCAACCGTCTGATACGTTCCCTGATCGTATGCGATCCCGTTAACATACGAGGGGGATGAATTTCGGAAAATCTCAAAACTGCCACCCATGACACCAAGACGATCCATCCAGGCATTCTCTCCTGTGTACGAAAAACTCATCTGATTTGTAAAGGTACCGCTGATACCGTTGCAGATATACGTATCCGCCTGCCCGTCCTGCAAGCCATTGATATTGAAATAGGGATGGAGGTTGGTCTGCTGATCATACACCCAGGTATCCGCACCCTCCATGTATAAACGACCGCCATTGTTGAGGAATGCAATTAATGAATCCACGATAGAGCTGTTTGAGAGTACATAATTATTCGGATACACACCCAGGCACACAAAAACAGCTTTGAAGGCAAACAACATGTCCAGATAATCGGAAATGCTCGTTGAGTATTCACCGCGGTATCCCGCATTTTCCAGTGCCTGTCTTATTTTTGGTCCGCTTGAATGATTATCATCCGGATCCCACACAAGAAAATCTCCGCCCACTCCGACCTTGAGGTAGAACTCAGCACTGTCACAATACCCCTGCTGCGATGTGTAGATGAGTTTCATCAAAGCCTCAAAGCCAACAGGAGTCAGAGAATCCGCCGCAACGGTAAACGGCGTCCCTTCCTTCTCAGCAGAGGACTGGATAGTACCATATGTCGAGGTGGAATCAATGCAGGTGATGTATGGATTCTCAGAACGCAGCGTTGCATTCACATCCTCCGCATCAGCGCTCCCGCTGTTGAAAAGCTTGCAGGTAAGCAGAACGGTTTCTCCTGGATCGATGATCCCATTGGGGTTCGCCTGACCTGCATCGTCAATGGCAAAATCTTCAAGTTCAATCAGTGGTGCAGAAACAGCAATTTTGAAATGCGAAATCCAGGTTGAATCACTGCTATCTGTTACCGCAAGTTCAAAGAGTATCATATGACCATCAGGCACATTCGTGAGAATATCGAAATCAAAATCATCCTGTGAAAGCACGCTATCTCCACCCGGGATGGTGCCGAACAATTCACTGCTATCATTGATAGCAATATAGATGTCATCGCTTGAGATCACAGCTGAAACATCAACGACACCTTCGCTACCATAATTCTTTATCATAACCGGCAATTCTATCGTTTCCCCCAGGTTGGGGATGGAGTCATTGTTGCCCTTGCTTGTGCCGAGCGTATCATCATCAATATAGTGACGGAGGTATCCCGGCCATGGGCCTTCCGCGGTTACATGGCACTTGCCCTCATAGGGAAAATGGTTGTGATGAACGGCTGAAACATGAATAGTATCAATGGTTGTTGGGAAAATAGTGAGACCGATAGCTCCGGTAGAGTCAGTATGACCGGAAACATGGAAGACTGAATCCATGCGGGCACAGACAAAAGCATTGGTAACCGGTCCCTGCACATCACGAACCATTATCCAGAGCACGCTTTCGCCAATGGGAACGAGTGTATCATGGCTGACGTTCATTGATTTTGGCACCCGCGTCTTTGCAAGCAGTGAAGGATCACCGAGAATAAGGTATTCATTCATCTCCGTGACCGTTGTGTCGCTCATGCCGGTAATCCCATACATATACATTTTGCCCCGCACCGCTGCTTCGCCAAATGAGGTAAGTCCCTCCTGGAGAAATCCCTTGTAAATACCTTTGTCCATCTTATTGTTATGGCGGGTATGGGTTATCCATGTTGCGCCAAAAAAGCTTACTGCACCTTTTTCTGCCGTGGGCGTTCCGATTCTCACCCACTGCTCTGCGAAACAGGTAGATTCATCATACTTTGCGACGCCACATCCAAGACTCGTCACAACAGGAAGTTTCCGTCCATTATTGAGGCCATTCACATCAGAGGTAACAAAGCAATATCCCATACTTGTCAACCACCCGCCAGTCCATCCCGGTCCCCGGTAGTTGAGGAATCCCCTTCCCGAATTGACCGCGCTGGAGATCTGACTCTTCATGACAGCAGCGCTTGTATAATTCCGGGCATAAATGGAATCCACCAATTCATATCCGTAATCCATGAACCGCTCCCAGATCCATACTTTTGTCGCAGGTTGCGATGGAAATTCATCTGAAGCGATCATGATTGCCCTGTTGTACCATGTGGTCTCGGCCATGTAAGGGCTGTGTTCATAATTGATGATCTTATTCAGGATGGTCTCGATATGAAAGCTGTTTTGGATCGGCAGCCGTCCGCCAAAGATATCAGGAAAGATATCGTTGATGCTATCCAGCGCGACATAGTAATTATCATTCGCATATGTTCCGTATGAAGCATAATCAACCGTATATTTCACGGGGAACACACCTGCATCACCAACAGCAAGGAAATAATCAGGTGGGTGGCTCCACGTCGTATACGCATTGTACAGGTAATTGCGAATGTCAACGGAGGATGGACTTGGTGTGATATCAGAGAAGCGTACCAGCTTTACGATAAGGCCAAGTTTCTCCTTCGCTTCCTTGAAAGGCAAAAGGTAATTGTAATATGCGTCAGGGGTAATGATAACATAGAGGATCGTATCGGCAGTGAACCGGTTGAATGATGGGTAGTTGAGGATGGATGCCTTGTAGAGGTTATGGAATGCCGCTGATACGCGGTCTCGATGAATCCGCTTTTCATTTTCACCAACAGAAGAGATGCGGGATATCCGAATGACTACGCTCCGTGCTATGCTCACTGTGCCCGAAGCATCATACCGGATCGGGTGGAACTGAAATCGTACAATCCTGAAATCCCGCAAGATCTGCGGCGTATCAAGAAAGAACCGGGCTTCGGGATACTGCCCATGCCCCTGTCCCTGAAATTGTGTGTGAGGAAGTGAATATTCGTCAATGTATTGAATCTCCGCAGCAAAACCACCCCTATCAGCAACCGCAATCAATCCTGAAACGTATGGAATCCGAGGGTAGCCCTGCTTCTTAATGGTTTCGAGCGATCCCATGGAAAAGCTTCCATCAGGCATCCCATCCTCTGCCCGTGGAAAACGAATCTCAATAACAGTCTCGGTAGGAGTTGATGAGAGAATAGTTACACCTGCTTGTTGCATTTCCTGAGCCTGAAGCGCGAATTTCATTAAAAGGAAAATGAGAAAAAAGATAATCCTTTTCATCCTTTAAATATACCACCAAAAAGTTTCAATGTCAACCCTTTTTGAGAATAATGGCAAAATCTATTGATTTCACCACTTAACGATGAGTAACCCCTCATAGCGGTCAACAATCACTGCATAATCATCTTCAACCCACACCGACTCAGCATTCTCAGTGAGCACTCCTCCAAGGTATTGCGGAAGTGTGGGATCCGATACATCAATAACAACCAGTCCATTGTTTTCATCAGCAATGAATACTGTATCTCCCTTAACAAAGATGCCCTTAGCGTCATCCTCAGTGTCAAAGCTTCCTATTATGTGCGGTGCGCTTATATCTGAAATGTTTGCTATTTTCAATCCCTCTCTTCCATCTGCGATATACACGAGCGTATCCCTGACAAAAAGTTTCGTTGCATATCCTTTTGTATCACAGGTTCCAATAATTTCTGGTTCCGTAACCTTACTAATATCTAAAATGGTAAGACCCAGTTCTCCACAGGCAATAAAGAGATACACCGAATCCAGAAATAAACCGTTTTCGTAACCGGGAACATTAAAGGGAAAGAACGGTAATGGAAAACCTGGATAACCGGGAAGGATTTGTAACACCCACATTCCTTCATCCCTCTCTGCTACAAAAATGTAGGACATCGTATCAGTTGGAGGAGAAACAATTATAAGGTCTACCGCATTATCATCTCCCCCGGCTGCCAAACTCTGCCATTCAGGAGCATGTGGATCAGCAAACTTAATAGTGGAAACACCATCCTTTCCTGCCGCTAAATAGGCAAATGTATCCCTAACGGCAACAGCAAGAGCATTTCCATGTGCGCTGCTTTCTCCAACCAGAACAGGATTTTCTTCATCAGTAAGATCGATAATGGCAAATCCCCCTTCACCCTGGGCAACATAAGCAGTATCTCTTCGAACGAGAACACCACGTGCATAACCCATTGTCTGGTAGGATGCAACAATCCTGAATGGATTGGTATCCATAAAAAATTCTGCAACGGTCGACCACTTCCCCCACTCTTCGTCCTCGGTCTTTACCCGCACCCTCCAGCAGTACAGACCATCAGAAAAAGCTGTGTCCGGGACAAAACTCTCCCCGGTTATGCTTGAATCATCGGCGATGACCGTGGCAAATGTATTGTTATCGTCTATTTGAATCCGGTACTTTTGAGCAAATGGTATGGCACTCCATGTAAACGAAGGTCTGTTTGTTGTAACGGTGTCATTAACAGGACTGAGTGGTATCGGAGTACCAACTGCCATGGTAAATTTATTTATTTCCGACCATACCTCCCAACTGGAATGTTCCTGCCGTACACGGACCCTCCACCAGTATTCGTTGTCACTCAATGATATTGGACAGACATATGATGCCGATGAAATGAGAGAATCATCAACCACCGGTGTATAGAATGTATTCCTATTATCAATCTGAAGCTGGTATAGAAACCCATAGGAAACAGCATTCCAGGTAAATGCCGGTCTTGTTAGGGTAACAATCTCATCCATTTCAGGTGATATGAGGGTAACAAATTCTGGCTCGAGCGGATTTTTCCGTCTCCCACAATTAATGGCGATAAAAATGAGAATTATACACAACACAATATATAGTTTTTTCATTCAATCTCCTTATTTTGCTGTTACTCTAACACTCTCTTTTTTAAAAGTCAAGGAAATTCAACTCTCTGCTCTGGAAAACAAAGTTAACCATGATAATCTCAGAATTTCCGGTGGAGGAAGCAGTTGCGAACATTTTGCTTGACAAGACCATTTGTTCTTGATAGTATTATGCACTGTATGCATTGAGTCAATATAATAAGGATATGAATATGAGTGCTGTGTTCTTTATTCTCTTCTCTTTTTCAGTTTTATTCGTTTTCAGTTCCTGTTGTACATACAGTTTCACGGGTGTAACAACAGGTATCAAGAGCATCGCAATCCCCACATTTGAAAATAAATCGCTTAAATACGGGCTTGAGGAAACTTTTACAAAGGCAGTAATTGATGCTTTTATTGAAGATAATAGGCTGAAGATAGAGGATGAAAAAATTGCAGATGCCATCCTCCACGTGACCATCAAATCATTTGAAAGAAGTCCCTATTCCTACGATGAAAGTGAAAATATCAAGGAGTACAAAATAGCCATTTCAGCGAGTATTTCGCTGGCAAAAAAGGAGAGTGAAGAGGAACTATTCAAGTCGAATAACTTCAGTGAGTGGGCTACATATTATCCCTTAACGGAAGTTGAGGAAGACGGGATAGATAGGGTTGCTCAAAAGTTCTCAGACAAAATTTTGAGAAACATACTTGAATCCTGGTAAAACTTGATTCCTGTTCGTGACGCAAAGAAAATAACCAAAAGGAGGAACAATGGGTGAAGAGGAAGAAAGCGGATATGAGAAGCAACTGAACACAGGCGAGGTCCTTTTCAAGGATGGAGATCCTGGTGACGAAATGTACCTCATTAAATCAGGAAAGGTACGTATATCAAAACCTGCAGGTGAAATAGAAAAAACGCTCGCAGTTCTAAAGGAAGGTGACTTTTTTGGAGAAATGTCCGTAATTGATGGAAGCCCACGATCAGCAACAGCAACGGCTGTTGAACCAACTGAACTCGTCATTTTTGACAGAGAAGTCTTCATGAATCAGGTAAGGGAGAACCCGCTCATTGAGTATGTCCTCCATACACTTATACGAAGACTCAGGGAAACGGACGAACAGATTAAATACTTACTTATCAAAAATGAAGAAAAACGGCTCCTCGCAATGCTCCTGACAAAAGCACGTGAGGGAACTCAAACAGATAAGGGAATCCTCGTCAATCTTTCTTTCTCATATGATAGTTTTGCTGCAGTTGTGGGAACAACTGAGAAAAAAACAAGAGAGATTGTGGAAAATCTATTGAAGACAAAACTTATTGTAATAGAGAGTGATAAGCTGTAT
>CBDUQV010000063.1:0-9551 GCA_965369615.1 uncultured bacterium
TCAAAGATATAAAAGTCAAAGACAAAGATGAAGTGTTGGAAAACTGGCAAAAAATAAAGAAGGAGGAGCGCCCTCAATCGATCCTTTCTGAAGTTCCCATGACATTACCCGCTCTCCTTCTTGCGCAAAGATTACAAAAAATAGCATCAAATGTTGGTTTCGATTGGAAGGATGTTCAAGGCGTTATTGGTAAATTAACAGAAGAGATCAAGGAGTTGCAGCAAGCGTCTTCCTTAGAAGCGCGGGAAGAAGAACTAGGTGACATCCTTTTTGTGCTTTCACACCTTGGCAACTTCCTCGAAATTGACACAGAACTCGCACTCAGGAAGACCTGCAAGAAATTCAAGAAAAGATTCAAGGCTATCGAGGAAGGATTAAAAAAAAGCGGAAAGACATTCGAGGAAAGCAACCTTGATGAGATGGAACAACTCTGGCAGCATGCAAAACACAAATGAACACTCACACCTTTTTAGCCACGAACATACACGAAAAAATAACAATGGTGAATACGAGGAAATCCATTCGGTATAAATAGCTTTGCTAAAGTGCTTTCAGAACAGAAATAAACCTGTCCATTTCTTCTCTGGTTCTTTTTTCAGTTACCGCAATGAGGATGTAACCCTTCCAATCATCCCTTATTTCTTCCAGATTGAATCCGGCAAACATCCCCTCTTCCTCAGCTTTGCTCAGTACATTCCGAACGGGGTGTTCAGTTTTGATGACAAATTCATTAAAAAATTGCGTTTCTGGAAACGCCAATGAATATCCATTGAGTTTATTTATCTCCTGCGCAAGATAGTGACTCTTGCTGTACATAAGTCCCGATACCTCCTGGATACCAGTCTTTCCCAACAAGGAGAGATATACGGCAGCTCGTAGTGCACAGAGACCTTCATTCGTACAAATATTTGAGGTTGCTTTGTCTCTACGAATATGTTGCTCCCTTGTCTGTAACGTCATCACGAATCCGCGCTTTCCGTCTATGTCTTCTGTCTCTGCAATAATTCTACCGGGCATTCTTCGAATGTATTCCTTCTTTGCAGTAAACAATCCCAGCATCGGTCCTCCATAACACTGAGGAATGCCAAGAGACTGACCTTCTGCAACAGCAATATCTGCATTGTATTCTCCCGGTGGTTTCATGATTCCCAGCGAAAGAGGATGCACACACAGTATTAAAAGACAATTCCTTTCATGGACTATCTTTTCAATTTCACCCAATTCTTCCAGGTTGCCAAAATAATTCGGAGATTGAACCAGTACACAAGATGTAGTATCACTGATTACTCTCTCAAGTTCGGACGGCTCCACAATGCCCTTTTGAGAAGACATAAGCTTGCGTATGCCAAGAGCAACTCCCTGTGTATAGGTTTTAACCGTCTTTTGATAGTGTGGGTGTATTGTATCAAAAAGCACAATTTCATTTCGCCCATTGATACTCGCAGCCATATGGGCTGCTTCTGCAAGCGCCGTTGCAGCATCATACATACTTGCATTGGAAACATCCATTTCAAAAAGTTCACAAATCATACTCTGGAATTCAAAAATCGCTTGAAGCGTTCCCTGACTTACTTCTGCCTGATACGGCGTATATGCAGTGTAAAACTCTGACCTGCCTGCAATGGCATTTACAACACTCGGGATAAAGTGGTCATACACTCCTGCCCCCAGAAATGATATATATTCATTGGTTGTTTTATTTTTACTTGCAATAGCTTCAAGCTCTTTTCTGGTCTCATACTCGGAAAGGGCTTTCTTAAGATTATATTCAACGTTCATCCTCAATTATCTGGGGATCTCACTGAGCAGTTCTTCAAATGAGGTGACACCAATCCTTTTCAGCATCTCCTTGCGGTCTTCATCTGTATTCGGAATGTAGGGCATTATAATCCTATGATTGCTCTTCTACGAGTTTCTTGTAGTCATCTGGTGAAAGCAATTCCTTAACTTCATCAACGTTATCCATCTTAACTTTCGCAATCCATCCATCTCCATACGGGTCTTGATTAACGATCTCGGGTGTGTCAATCAGTTTTTCATTTATTTCAACAATCTCACCACTCACCGCCATATAGAGGTCTGCGACTGCTTTGACGGCTTCAACAGAACCAAAAATGTCATTTTTCTTGAATTTTGAACCGACCGGTTTCAAATCAAATGTTACCATATCAGCAAGTTGTGATTGAGCAAAATCGGTAAGACCTTCAAAAGCAAATTCGCCTTCAACGCGAATCCACTCATGGTCTTTTGTGTACTTTAAATTATCCGGTATATTCATCAACAACTCCTTCCTACATTAAGATTATTTTACGTTCGTTAGTATCGTTATTTTCGTTTCGAACGTTATTCAAGTTCTATACAATATCAACGAATTAAACGAACAAAACGCTCAAAACGAAGATTATCAATCATTTCTACTCTTAAATCTACTACCTATGACTTGCATTCTTATAAAAAGGTGGTTTCACAACAATTGCAGTCTTTCTACTCCCTCGTATATCAATGGATATATCTGTTCCACTTTTGTGAAAGGGAACGTTTATATATCCCAATCCGATGAACGAATTGACTGATGGAGAAAAATTACCGCTTGTAACATATCCAATTTTCTTATCATCCCTGTAAATTTCATAGTGTTGCCTGGGTATAGCCTTTTCACTCATTTTAAAACAGACAAGTCGCTTTTTTATCCCAGCCTCCTTTTGTTTCACGAGAGCTTGCTTTCCTATGAAATCTTCTTTATCCAATTTCGTAATCCAGGAAAGTCCTGCTTCAAGCGGTGTTGTCGTTTCATCGATATCGTTACCATAGAGACAGTATTTCATCTCAAGCCTGAGAATATCACGCGCACCAAGTCCAACGGGTTCAATATCAAATTCCTCTCCAGCCTGGAGAACTTCACCCCAGATATCCACCCCGTCCTTATTATTGCAATATATTTCAAATCCATCCTCGCCTGTGTATCCGGTTCGTGAGAGCATGCATTCTTTTCCTGCAATCTTCGTCTCTGTGCTCCAGTAGAATTCTATTGAATGCAAATCACAATTGGTGAGTTTCTGAAGCACCTTTTCCACAACAGGTCCTTGAACAGCAATCTGCGTAATACTATCACTTATATTCGAGAGTGCAACCTCTCCCCTCTTATGCTGCATAATCCACTCGAAATCCTTATCGGTGTTTGCAGCGTTAACCACCAGTAAATATCTATGGGGGAACCTGTATACGAGAAGGTCATCCACCATTCCACCATCATCATAACAAAGAGCGGAATACTGAACCTGATAGTCCTTTAGTGAAGATGCATCATTTACCGTTATGTAATTGATAAACCGGAGAGCATCACTTCCTTTTATTTCTATCTCCCCCATATGCGAAACATCAAAGAGACCAACAGTGGCGCGAATCCTCTTAACCTCGCTCAGTATTCCCTGGTTGTAGTGAATAGGCATGAAAAATCCCGCAAATTCAACCATTTTTCCACCTGAGTTCACATGCTTATCATACAGAACTGTCTTTTTCGGCACCTACCCTCCTTCATAAACCAATAAATTTTTCCAACTATATTTCTTTTGCAAAAAAAAGTCAAGCAAAAAAACGTGTTATCCAAACAATCCTTCAACACTCAAATATCTCTGCCCGGTATCCGCAAAAATACAAACAATAACTTTTGCATTATTTTCGGGACGGTTACTTATTGCTACTGCTGCATGAGTAACAGCACCTGAAGAGATACCAACCAACAACCCTTCTTTTTGCGCAATCTTTCTGCACATTGCAAAGGCTTCTTCTTCGCTCACCAGAAATATCTCATCGATCACATCACGGTCAAGTGTCTCAGGAACAAACCCCGGTGCAGTGCCCATCATTCTGTGTGGACGAAAAATACCCTGTGAGATATACGGTGATTCCTTCGGTTCCACTGCAATAAGCTGAACTCCTGGTTTTTTCTCTTTTAGCAGGCGACCGGCACCACAGATTGTCCCACCTGTTCCAAGCCCAGCAATCAAAATATCAATAGTTCCTTTTGTATCATCCCATATCTCCGGTCCCGTGGTTTGATAGTGAGCTTCTGGATTTGATGGATTAACATGCTGTCCAACATAAAAATATTCTGGATGCTCAATAAGCATCTCCTTGAGTCGCTGACGAGCACCTGCAGTACCCTGTGAAGCTGGAGTGAGCACCAATTCTACTCCAAAAGCCTTCAAAACGCGCCTTCTCTCAAGACTCTGTATTTCAGACATAATGAGAACAACCTCGTATCCCTTAACGGCTGCAATAAAGGCAACCGCTATGCCAGTATTGCCGCTTGTTGCTTCAATAAGCGTGCTTCCCGGTTTGAGCCTTCCATCATGCTCTGCATCCTCAATTATGCGAAAAACAGCCCTGTCTTTCACGCTGTATGGGTTCATGAATTCGCACTTTGCGTATATCTGTTTTCCTCCCGTTAATCTCTCAAGTTGAAGAAGTGGTGTACTGCCTATCATATCTGTTACACTGTTATAGTATTGCACAAGAACCTCCTGAAGATCATACTGGTTTGCCCCTTTTTTCTATTGTTCCAATCAGATCATACTCTGTAACTTCGGTTATTCGCACAGGAACGATATCGCCTGTTGAAGCTTCTCCTTTGGTAATGAGAACACCATTATCAATCTCAGGGGCATCGTATTCAGTTCTTCCATCAAATGTATACATTTCCCCAATTTTCTCATCAATTATAACAGGTATGGTTCTACCAAGAAATTCCTTGTTTTTCTCAAGACTGATGATGCGTTGTATTTCCATTAGCATTGATGCACGCTCCTCCTTCACCTCTTGAGCTATGTGACCTTCCATACTATATGATTCTGTTCCGTACTCACGAGAATAAAGAAAAACTCCCAGGCGTTCAAATTTAATCTCTTCGATGAAATCACAAAGTTCTTTGAAATCCTGTTCAGTTTCACCTGGGAAACCAACCATTATGGTTGTTCGAAGGAAGATCTGCGGGTATCGCTCCCTTAACCGTGCAATTATCTGTCGCAGGTGTTTGCCGGACACTTCCCTTTTCATACGCTGCAAAATGGTATCTGAAATGTGCTGAATTGGAATATCAAGGCAATTGCACAGTTTGTTTTCTGAAACAATCAAATCAATTAAACGCTCATCAATTTCTCCAGGAAAATTATACAGCATCCGAATCCACTGAATTCCATCAATAAGAACAAGTTTTTCGAGCAGATCAACTATGCTCTTCTTTCCGTACCGGTCAAGTCCATACGCAGTTGTGTCCTGTGCAATAATGATAAGCTCTTTCACGCCTTTCCTCATAAGTATCCGTATTTCTTTCTCGATTGAACCCATATCTCTGCTCCTCAGTGGTCCCTTCAAGCTGGGAATAATGCAAAAACTACATTGACGGTTACAACCATCAGCTATCTTCACAAACGCATAGTGTGAAGAAAAAGCGAGCGCTCTTTCAGCATAATCCAGGTCATCCGCAACTGGTTCACAAACATTGATAACCCTTTCAGATTTTCTAACTCTTTCAATAACATCTAATATCCTGTGAGAAGCATACGTTCCAACCACAGCATCAACTTCCGGAATTTCTTCCAAAATCTCAGCGGCGTAACGCTGCCCCAGACATCCACATACAATTATTTTTTTTTCTTTCAGATAACCGTAAGAGAGTATCCTATCGATTGATTCCTGTTTTGCCTCTTCAATAAACGCGCAGGTGTTGATAATTATAACATCCGCACTTCTCGGATCATCGGTAAGCGTATACAAGCTGAGAAGCCGGGAAGCAATCACCTCACTATCAACCTGATTTTTGAAACAACCAAGGGTCGTAATAAATATCTTCATTTTGCAAAATGCGAATTAATATTTCTTATTTTACACATTATTTCAGTTTTTCTGATGTCTTCTGTTTCATTTTTGGAAACATTAAAAATGATGCATATAAATACCTGTAAATCATTAACTTAACAAACTATGTTCCTTTGCTCATTTTGCAGCTCTGGCACGGTAATTGCATAAGTATATAGAGGAGGCTAAATGAATAAGAACGTTTTGTTGATCTCGGACGATCCCACATTTGTTTTCATGATGGCAGCAATTATAGAAAACCTTGCATTACCATTCCAATCAACACACAATGATGATAATGTGTGGAATCTAATAAAAAACAAGCAACCACGGATTCTTATCTGGGACGCTGAGCATTCTAACGGCATTGAAAAAATCGACCATAAATTTCACAACCAATTGCCAGGTTATTCACATCTGTTTCTCTTCTCCAACGCTATTTCCAAGCTAAGCCATTTGAAGAACGGTAGATTGCACCTCTTCCCAAAACCTTTCAGTCCAAAGGAAATATCGTGTCTGTTAAGGGAAATAACCACGCAATAAGTAACCACTTACATCTCATAGATTAGAATCGTTGTTACTTGTTTCCCTTTTCAATTCCCCCTTTATTATCAACAAGACTATTCATTATCCTCGTCCAGTTGCCCGAATTCCTCTGATTTCCTCTTCATAAGTTTTACCAGACTTTTGTTGAATATCAGCGGCGTATCAATAGCATAGAGCTTAAGTAGATGCTCAAGTGCCACCACCTCACTGAGAACAGAGATATTCTTTCCAGGAACAAGCGGAATAACTTTGTACGGAATTTTCACCCCAAGAATTTGCTTTGTCTTTTCTACGAGCCCCGTCCTTTCAATATCCGACTTCTCACCCCACCTGATAAGCTCTACTTCTATTTCTACTCTCTTTTGAAGCCTTGTTGCACGAACACCAAATATCTTCGCAAGATCAACAATTCCTATACCTCTGATCTCAATATGAGCATGGAAGAAATCGACTGGTTCTTTGCCTTCCCCCATAAGTATATCCATTGACCTCTTCGTTACCTTTACAACATCATCGGCAATAAGCCTGTGTCCCCTTTGAACCAGGTCAAGAGCTGTTTCACTTTTTCCTATCCCGCTCTTTCCGGTAAAGAGAATACCAATGCCATAAACATCAACAAGCGTGCCATGAATATACAGATATGGTGCAGTCTTCCTCTCAATATAATCAAGAATCCTATGCACAAGTTCACACTTGTTTGCATTCGAGACAAATAATGGTATCTTTTTACTCCTGCACAACGTAGCGAGTAATCGAGGAGCAGTAAGATTGTCTGAAACTATTATACAGGGAATATGGTAACCGGTTAATCTATTCAATGCCTTTTCAAGCGCTTCTTTCTTCAGTTGGTTTATGAAACTGATTTCCTGAATTCCTAACACCTGTATCGCAGTGCCACTAAAATGCTTTTTGTAACCTGCCAGAACGAGCCCCGGACAAATGATGTAATTGGTCTTTACAAACCTATCTTCGCCTTCAACTCCACTTATATTCTTGAATCCAAGTTCTTTTTCCTTTTCATCAAAAAACGTTTTTACAGAAAGTTTGTCTCTTCTTACTTTCATCCTTTTCTTCTCCTGTGGTATTTTCCTATATGTTTTTTAATGCGTGCCTCCATCTTCGAAATACTCTGCTCAATTGCCTTTGTTAGGTCGTAATCCTCTCCTTTTGTTGTTATCAAAGACTTATCAACCTTCATCTTGATTTCTGAAGATTTCCTGTGGCTGTTCTCTTCGAGAATTACTTCAACACCAATGATCCTGTCAGTATATTTACTGAATTTCTCCAATTCCTCTTCAATCATCACCTTTAATGTATCTGATAGCTTGAAATGACGTGATGTTATTGTAACCTTCATCTCTCCCTCCCTTATCTATGTTGATTTTAGATACTGTCTCCTCTGGTCATAATTGTATCTTTTTTCCAGCATCTATCATCCCTGTGCGGGTAATCAACAATGAAATGAAGACCCCTTGATTCCTTCCTCATAAGAGCTGATCGTATAATGAGTTGTGCTACTTGAGCCATATTCCTTAATTCAATCAATTCAGTGAAAATCTGTGTACTACTGAAAATCCTGTCTACCTCCTCTTTTATGGTTACCACTCTTTTCAAGGCTTCAATCAGCCTGCTTTCACGCCTGACAATTCCCACATAGTCCCACATTATCTTTTTAATTATCTCTCTATTGTGAACAACAACCATTTTCTCTACCCTTTTTTTTCGTTTCCTCACAAACATTGGAACCTTCATGGCGGAAAATTTGAGATTCGGGAGTTCTCTCTGTGCATCCCTGAATGCGCGCTCAGAAAAAACAAGAGCTTCAAGCAAAGAATTGCTGGCAAGTCTATTTGCACCATGGACACCTGTATACGCTGCTTCGCCTGCTGCATAGAGACCTGTGAGCGTGGTTTTTGCGTCAGCATCGGTAGCAATGCCACCGCAAAGGTAGTGAGCTGCTGGAACAACAGGGATAGACTCATTCTTGGGAAAAATACCCCTATCAACAAGGACACTGTAAATGGTCGGGAACCGATTTTTAAACCTTCTGCGTCCTATTGGGGAGGTGTCAAGCAGTACATATTTATCTCCGCTCTTCTTTATCTCAGTATCAATTGCGCGCGCAACAATATCCCTGGGAGCAAGTGATTTTCGGGGATGGTACTTTTCCATGAATGACTTTCCATCTACAGTTCTGAGAAATGCACCTTCTCCCCTCACCGCTTCAGATATGAGAAAAGCTCTCTCTGTTTCCACTCTTTCGTAGAGCGATGTAGGATGAAATTGGATAAACTCCATATTGGCAACCGGAACTCCCGCCCGAAAAGCAATTGCAGTTCCATCACCGGTGGCTATCGAGGGATTTGTTGTGTGCAGATAGAGCTGTCCTACACCTCCTGTTGCCAGCAAAGTTATGCGGGAAACAACAGGGTTGACATTCCCCGATTTATTTTCATATATGTACGCACCACAGCAACGTTTCTGCTCATTCCTCGAATCTATTATGAGGTCAACAGCAACATGATTCTCGAGCATCTCAATGTTTTTATCCGCTTTTAATGCATGGAGAAGAGCTGTCTCAATCGTCTTCCCCGTCAGGTCTTTTGAGTGAACAATCCTTCTTTTTGAATGTCCACCTTCCATTCCAAGATCAAGGGCTTTCTTTGCTCTCCGTGAGGCTTTTCTTGAAAACTGGACACCAAAATCCATCAACTCCTGGACAAGATGAGGGCCTTCCCTGACCATAATCTCAACCACCGCCCTTTTCGAAAGACCATCGCCAGCTTTCAGTGTATCCTCAATATGTAAATCAAAACTATCATCAGAGGAAAAAACACTGGCAATCCCCCCCTGTGCATAGTTCGTATTTGCATCGCTCTTTTCTTTTTTGGTGACAATAAGAACAGTGCCCTCTTTGGCAGCTTTGAGTGCAAAGGTTAAACCGGTTATCCCACTCCCGATAACGAGAAAATCACACTTGGTCATTTTTTATAAATAAAACCTGTCTTTCCTGGAATGAAAAGACAGGATCTAATTGACATATTCACGTATTACCATTCTTGATTAACTATAGTATGGGAAGAGAAAAAAGTCAAGAAAATCTGTTTGATTTAAATATATAAATCTGTTAAATTCAAAAGATATACTAT
>CBDUQV010000064.1:0-9527 GCA_965369615.1 uncultured bacterium
CTGGTGAAGCTGGACGCATTTTCGCCGAGGTCCATTATTCAAATAATGGAATTCGATCCTCGCATCGACGAAGAAAAACCTATCGGAGCTCTGACAAGCGGTATCTCTGCGCCAATGAAGATATATGGAGATAACCTGTATTATGCGCAACTGGAATTCAAGAAAGGGATGGCAAATGTTTCCCTTCTCGGCTTCGGGATAACATCAACCTTACACAGAAAAAACGTGCTCACCGGTGATGACCACGCCCTCTTCACGGATGATATACGAACCTTCTGTGTCCTGGATGATGGTTCAATACTCTACGCCAAGGATAGAATGCATGCATTTGGCTCTGAACTGTGGCTCTATGACGGCGAGGGACATGAAAAGCTTGTAGCAACCGACCAATTGATTGTTGAAATGGACGCATGTGGAGAGCGGATCGTTCTATCTGCGGGAAAGGAATATGAGAATCCCGATATCTTTATGCTTGATCTTTTCACAGGGGATCTTATTCCGCTCATCTCCACACCGTGGCGTGAAGGATACCTGCATCTAATCGATGAGAACCGGTTGCTCTTCACGGCAAACTTTGATGGAGAGCATATGCTTTACGAGTTCAATATACCTGAGGCTCGCATCTATCAGCTCACGAAAAATGGCTTTGCGCAAACAGGCGCCATAAGGGAAAACACCCTTTACTACATCGGACTTAACGGCAACGGCAACGATATCTATAAAACGGAATATGCTCCCCGTGAATATGAGCTTGCGGATTGGCAGCCCAGTCCAAAACCCGACTTCTCTCTCGTAGAGAAGGAGACCAGAGCCGGTGGTTATGCTGATGTACTGAAAACGCTCTTTCCAGCGGTGCGCGTACCCGTCTTATTCGCCGAGTATGATGAACACATTCGATGGTATTTTGGTGCACTCGTGGCTGGAGGAGATGCGACGGCCGAGAACCACTATTACGCATTCGTTGCGCATGATCCAGAGGAAGAATATCCTGTGGTAGATATGATGGTGGAATCACAGTTCTTTTCTCCCATCAATGCCAGCTTCAGTTACAACAGCGGCAACCTGATATACGCAGGCATATACTATCAATTTCTTGCGCGACTTGCACCCGGCATCCGCCATGCGACACTTTACACGGATGTTTATTCATTTGACAGCTTCAGAAGGAAAGAGATCTCTCCTGGCATCTTATTCAGTTTCAATTATCCGTTCACCACCATAGCCTTTAATACCTGGTTCCCATTCGAAAGAGAATCATGGCAATCGTCAATAGACAGAAATGCGCAATTCGCATCGATGACCATTAGACAATCCATAAAGGACGGAGAATTATCCATTGCTTCGATTATCGGCTCAAACACCCAGGATCCCGATACCATGAGCTTACCCCTTCGCGGATACGATAACATTCCCGCGATAAGCGGACTATTCGCCACTGCGGAATATTCCCATCGACTATTTTCAATAAGAAAAGGATGCTGGGATGTTAACATGTACTTCGAGGATGTTTTCGCTACGGTCTTCCTTGACTACGGGCTCAACCATGATAATGAATCATTTCTCTCTGCCGGTTGCGAATTAAAGGTTGAAACCAAAATGGCGTTCGGGTACATTCAATTCGTACAGAAGGTGGGCGTTGCGGTAAATGAAGATGAGGATGTCTCAATCTACTATGGGTTCATGCCCGCGATCGAAAGCCCATACCCAAAGAAAGAACATAGGGACCATTTCGGAACGAGAAACTAGTTTGGGCAAAAATCCTGAGGTCAAACACATTCTAAACATGTTGTTCCGCAACAATAAGTTCAATGAACTTCTCAACTATTCTCCCGTCCAACTGGGTACCTTTAATTCTCGTTAATTCATCTATCGCTTCATGCTTTCTTTTTGGTTCCCGGTAGGGTCTCTTTGAACGCATTGCGTCATAGGTATCGGCAACAGCAAGAATTCGAGAGAGCAAGGGGATTTCGTTTTTCTCCATTCCATCCGGATAACCTTTTCCATCAATCCGTTCATGATGATGGTATACAATATCAAGAATATCCTGAAAATCGCTAACCGTACTTAATAATTGTCTGGCAACTGCCGGATGTTTGTGAATGTGTTTTCTTTCTTCATTGGTAAGTGGTGATTTTTTATTCAAAACACCATCGGGAATACTTATCTTCCCTATGTCATGCAGGAGAGCAGCCTGCCTGAGCAATTCAATTTCTGATTTATGTAAATCCAGAGCATTGGCAATTTCGGTCGAGTATTTCATTACGCGTAATGCATGACCGGCAGTATAATGGTCTTTTGCATCTATGGTTCTGGCAATGAGATTAATGAACTCACCATAGTCCTTTTTTGATTTTGCAACCAGTTTCTCGAGCTCTTTCTGGGATTCAATTAATGTATTGGAAATTATTGAATATTGAGAAAGAAATGTCCATGCAAATAAAATGGTAATAATAAAAATACCAAACGCCATGCAGGGGGCAGGAAAGACCGGTAATACTTGCTTATTGATAATCAAGCCTATTATGTCCATAATACCGCATATCATACCAATGAAAATGCCGGTAATGAGGGGAGAATAGCGAATAGTTGTTATGCGAGGTTTCTTTAACTGGGTTACAATATGAATGGAAAAATAGATACAGGTAATTGCAAGAATTGCAATAAAAAGGGGATATAAAATACCCTTGTCTGGCTCAAAGAAACCAAAAGAAGCAGTTGATCGATTGGTAATTATCAGGTTTGTAAAAGTTACCAGTGATAAAATGATGAGTGTACTTATTCCAAGGAAAAGCTTAATGTTGCGATGAAAATGTGTTTTGGTGATACTCGATGTAAAAAGCGGAAAGGAAAACAAAAGACCGAAAATTCCAATATATTGAAATTTGTTCCAGAAAATGTTCCAGCTATGTGCATGACCGCACAGGAGATGAAATTGACCAAAAAAGAAAACTGCACCACAGAGAACAAAAAGGTCAGCGAATAAAAAATCTACATTCTTTCTGTCCCTGAAATAGAGATACAGTAAACCTATAAATAGCAATACGTTTACAATTGAAAATGCGAAAAAGATTTCTTTCATGATCACAGAAAAACCCTTTTATTATTTATTTGGCTAATCCGCTCCCCGACAGGCGAAAAGCAAAGAGGTAAAAGTGAAATAAAGAGAGAACATTCGCAAAATAACCTCCCTTTTGCAACTATGTAATTGTATCACATTGGGAGTTTTGTGTCAAATATAAAAAATTCCCATTCACCTTTTCTCGTTGACATTGTGTTTTCCTTAGCATAAGCTCAGTTGGATATATTGAACGAAAGGAGGTAAACCATGGAAAATGAAAAAACAATGAAAGAAGCACAAAGTTTAGTGGATAGAACCAGTATATGTATGCTTGGGTCGATTGATAATGAAGGGTATCCGAATATTCGGGCAATGATAAAAATGGAGAACGAAGGTTTGCATACCATCTGGTTTAGCACCAATACATCATCGAGGAAAATCTCGCAATTGAGCTCAAATCCAAAAACATGCGTCTACTTTGTTGATTTAGAGAAATGGATAGGATTAATGCTCATTGGGACAATTGAGATTCTTCAAGATACTGAATCAAGGAAACGCCTCTGGCAAGATGGTTTCGAGAAGTATTACCCCGCAGGAGTCAACGATCCCGATTATTCCGTTTTGCGTTTCACCGCACGTTCGGGAAAGTACTACCATGCATTAACACATGCAACATTCGAATTATGATTAAGGGAAGTGCATAAGGGATATGCGATGCAGGATAGAGGATATATGTAAAAACCACATCAATAGCACATAATGAATAAACAGAATAATAACGCTCTCAATAATCCCTTAAAAGGATTTCTTTTCGCGCTCGCTGGTACTATACTTGTCTCCACAAATTTCATTACTGCAAAGTATGGACTGAATGGCTTCAATCCTGAAACATTCAGTGTGATATGGACAATATCAGCAACCATTTATTCATTTTTGATTGTAGTAGGAACAGGTCATTGGAAGAACCTGGCAATTCCAGCTTCTTCAATAGTTATGGTGGTTTTGTTAGGATTATCAACAGGTGCTGGGATGCTTTTGGGCTGGGCCGGGCTTGCCCTCCTGGACCCGTCGTTTGCTTCGTTTATATGGCGTTTTTTCCCGGTGCTCATGATAATTACCGGCGCGATCTTTCTGCACGAGAAGTTTAGAGCAATTGAACTTGCGCCAATAGCAATTATGGTCATCGGAGGATGTGTAAGCGTAATAGGGAGATGGGATATGGTGCGCATGGGAATAATGCTCACAATCCTTGCATGTCTTGCTGCAGCAGTGCAAATGCTCATCGCGAAGGTAATAGTTGCGAAAATTCATCCAAATGTTCTGGTCTTTTATAGAGTCGGTATTTCCGCAGTGATCGTTGCCATCTGGACATTGAGTACCGGCAAAGCCAATTTCAATGCAGCACCTTCCTTCTGGTATAGTACCATGGTAGGGGCATTTCTTGGTCCCTGTGCGAGTTTTCTTTTTACCTTTCGCTCATATCGTTACTGGGGTCTTTCCCGCTCCAGCATGGTGCTCAACGCACAACCTCTTATCGTTCTACCATTGGCATATTTTTTTCTTGGGAAAATACCAGTACACAAAGAACTATTCGGAGGACTCATAATTCTCATAGGTGCATTCTGGCTAGCGTTCATTCACTTTCAAGGAAAAAAGCAAAAAACACCGCAACGATTGGGTACCAATGAACGTCTATAAAGATAGAGATATGAATAATGCAGAGATCGCAACTCTGGTAAAGGAGGCGAAAAATCAAAAATTGGAAGCACTATCAAAACTCAGTACATACTTCTATCCGAAAATATACCGACACCTTCTTTATAAAGTCAATAATCGTGAGGATGCCGAAGATTTAACAAGTGAGGTTTTTGTCAGAATGGTAAAATCACTTAAGAAACAAAGAGGTTCATTCAATGCGTGGCTGTATCGTATTGCAAGCAACCTTGCTGTTGATTACTATCGCAAGAAGGCGCGACAAAAAGAGGTGTCCCTTGTTGAAGATTACAACGAACATATCGAAGATAAAGAAGACGTAGCAGAGAGCATCCTTCAACATCAAACACTCAACAAAGCAATGAGCACATTACCCGATGAGCAGCGACAGACGATAGTGTTAAAATTCTTGGAAGGATACACCAACAAAGAAATTGCAGAGATTCTCAGTAAATCTATCGGTGCCGTAAAGGCATTACAATTCAGGGCTTTAAATAATCTTAAGAACATATTGCAAAGCGAGGGATAAATGGCAGAAAGGTTAGAAGAAATCCTGGATTCATGTCTAAACGCAATGAGAAAAGGCAAGAGCATCGAATATTGCCTCCTCTTGTATCCTGAGTATGCTCAAGAGCTTGAACCCCTGCTCAGATTGGCATCAGAGATAGATGAGATTCCCAAACCTGAACCGAGAAAAGAAGCCGTAAATGTAATGTTGATGAAAATCGGTGAAGCAGTTGTTGAACAGAGTGAACAAGAACCAGTTTTGGGGAAGTTTTTCAGAAGACCATTTCTCACAAAACCTGTTCTGGTAAAATCACTTGCAACTATGCTCATCGCAATTATTGCAATGTGGAGCATGGGAATGGTTTCAAGTCGCAGTATACCGGGTGACATTCTATATCCCATTAAGACAACAACTGAACGAGTCAAATTTACGTTAACGAGAAATACTGAAGGACGGGTTGAACTCCGTCTTGTATTCGCAGATAGACGTCTTTATGAACTATTAAAAGTACTGAAAAAAAGGGGTACGCTCGACGAATACGCTCTGAAAGCGTTGTTAAGGGAAACAGAACTCGCCCTTGATGAAGCCCAGACAATTGACGAAAATGAGTTCAAGCTCTTTCTGGCTCATCTTGATCACTTTAACAACTACACAGAAGAAGTACTTAACCAGATGAAACCACGAATTTCTGAACATGAATGCAGAGCTGTTGATAAAGCAATCAAGGTCTGCCAGTCTCGTTCTAAATGTATGATGGAAATGAAACGTCGTCGTGGAAAGAACGGGGAGAGTCGTCGATGGAAATCAGGATGCCGTTGGAAGTAATCTGAAAGACATTCATTAATTTATACATTGAAGGAAGAAAACAAAAATGTGCTCGATATCATTATCGGGTAGGATGGATTTCCTGATCCCGATGCCGTATTGCTCCCCTCAAATGCAAAATCCTCTCTAAAATAGTATAAGAGTTTTTCATCCCGACCGTATCTTTCCGGTTATTCATTCGTCTATATGAGAAAGAAAGGAGGTAATGAACATGGTAC
This sequence comes from uncultured bacterium, assembly GCA_965369615.1. Taxonomy (GTDB): domain Bacteria; phylum Hydrothermota; class E44-bin80; order E44-bin80; family E44-bin80; genus SOKD01. Next base: position 6,323 of record CBDUQV010000064.1, read on the forward strand.
ACGGAATGATGGGATGGGGAATGGGAATCGGATGGTTCACGATGATATTCTTCTGGGGAATAATCATAGCAGGAATTGTACTGATGGTAAAATGGATTTCAGTTCAGGGACAGCCTCATCTGAAACAATCATCTGATTCTGCGATGGATATACTCGAAAGGAGGTACGCAAACAGTGAAATAGCCGAGAAGGAATTCAAAACAATGAAAAAAAACCTAAGGGGAGGTTGAAACAATGAAAAAAGCATTACTCACTCTATCAGTTGTCTTTCTTACCCTCATCATCAGCGTATTCGCCTATGGATATAAAGGCAATCGCGGAAACTATACCAGTTGCGATTATGACGGCACGATGGGATACGGAATGATGAAAGGATATGGAGGGATGCACGGCGGTACTGATTGCACGATGATCAACCGTTATTTGAAAGGCGCAAATTTCTACCTTTTACACGAGGAAGAACTCAGCCTGTCAGAAAAACAGGTAAAAGCACTCAAATCAATAAGAGACGATCATAGAAAAGATATTATAAAAAAGAGGGCTGAATTGGAGGAATTACAACTTGATTTCGATAACATTCTGAGCGAAGACAACATCGATCTTTCAAGAGCTAAATCTCTCAATAAGAAGATCGCGCTCTTCCAGGCAGAACTGCGATTCGGGAGAATCGAGACAAGGATCAAGGCAGAAAAGGTGCTCAGCAAAGAACAGCACAATAAACTCGAATCAATGGATGCAGATTATTACCGCAAAGACAGAAAACACGGGCGGGGCATGATGAACTGGTAAGATTACAGTTTTCATTATAAAAAGCGCCTTCTAACAAGGTTGGAGGGCGCTTTTTCCTAATCGTATTTCTTTTCATTTGAAAATTATGTGCTTAAAATTGCCAACCTTTTTATTTTTGTTCAAAAATGCTTCGAGATTTAAGCACCTGACTTCGGACATACAGATCAAAAAAACATCCTATGACCCCAATAACTCCTCCAAAAAACAGGTTAATGAAAATAAATAGGATAATCATACCCAGATGCTGCTCAAAGACAGTGGGAATACCGACAGCTCGACTCATGACAACTTTGGAAATGGTAAATCTCCGAATCGCCCAGTAGATATTCCAGATCCCCACAAATAATAAGGCAAACCCATTGTATCTGCTTTGCTTTCTGCGTTTACATTTCTTCCATCTTTTGCTTGATTCACCTAAAAAGTATACTTCTTTCTCATCCTTAATGTCAATTGATTTTTCATGCAATTCCTTCTCCACCCCCTTTCAGATATGCATTTTCACGGGAGCATTCTCTTTAGAGCATTTCGCATCTCTGAGTAGGTCTATCTATGATTAAAAAGATATTGACACTGCCAGTGGCACTTGCTATATTATAGTGGTTCTGTCATGAGAAAATACTTCTGTTGCAATGTAATTCGCTTTGCTAAAACAGGGAGATAATTATGATTTTTCTATTCTTTTGTCTTATTTCATCTTTTACTACCGAACGCCTTACTTTTAATGCTGAGGCAGAATGGGTACCATCCATTGCAGTTGATGACGCAAGCAAGATTCACATTGCATATAAATATCCCGATCAGATCCGATACATCACTAATAAAACAGGTTCATGGGTGATAGATTCCATCATTCAGGATTGCAGCGTGGTATCAATTGCGGTTACGCCAGCTGGAACACCACATTTAGCTTTTGAGGCGAGTGATGGCGATGATGAGATCTACTATACGACAAAGGTTGGCGCCGCTTGGGATATTGATACTATCACAAACAACACAATTAGCAGTAGATGCCCCTCCATTGCCCTCACTCCGGATAGCATTCCTCATATCATCTTTTATGATTTTGAAGGTGGCTTGAGTCTCCGGCACGCAGATAAGGATGGTGGGACGTGGAGCACAGAAGTCATTCCCGGAACTTCAATTGCCACCTACTCATCTATTGCAATTGACAACAACGGCGGGGTTCATGTTGCGGTGGTCTGTGGAACATACGGTGGCAATAGAGAGATTATTTATGCAAATGATACCTCAGGAAGCTGGGTTAGCACAAGCGTTACCAGCGATGCCCTTGACGATGATTTCCCATCCATCGCTGTCGATAATAATGGATATGCTCACATATCCTACGAAAAAGACGATGGTGCGGACTGGGAGCTCTGGTATGCAGAGAACACCACAGGTTCCTTCGTTGCCCAACAACTTACCGATAATGTGGGAATGCAGGATGGCGGATACTCATCGATAGCTATTGACGGAAATGGAGATGCCCATATCGCCTACCATGAAGACAATCTTGTTGGCGATCTTATCTACCTGACGAACAGCAGCGGATCATGGGAAACGGATACGATCTTTGCTTCTTTCTCAAATAAGACCTATTCATGGGTGGATAGAAATATCTGTATTGACAAACTTGGTTTTGTACATGCATGCTTCTGTAATCAACTCGGTGGCAGTGGCACCCAGGAATTATACCATGCTGTGCGCGATGAGGCAGTCGGGATAGAATCCCCTTCCTTCTATGCGAGCTCAGATGAGCTATGCATACACTTGCAGTGGAGCATAAATCTAAACGATGCCTGCCTTAAGTATATCATCACCAGGAAATCCCACTCCGAAAACGGGAATTTTATTGAAATTGTTAGAATTCCCAGCTCCTCCTCTTCCCCAGCACCAAAAACGTATGCTTACAGAGATACAGAGGTGAATCCAGGAATGCGATATTATTACAAATTAGGCATAATGGACTTATATGGCAATACGAGATGGTATGGGCAGGTGTCAGCCGTTGTTCCGGGAATAAAACCTTGCTTGAGCATCTCACCAAACCCATTTGCCACCTCCACCACCATCCACATTGCCGGCTTGGGGCAAAGGGCAGAGCGCATAGAGTTAGACGTTTTTAATGCAGCTGGTCGTTTAGTGAAGCACTTTTCACTCTTACCTTTTAACTTTTCACTTACCACGACAGTGGTCTGGAACGGAAAAGATAATAACGAAAAGGAACTTCCGCCGGGCATCTACTATTGCATACTGAAAACAACCAAATATACCTTGCGGGAAAAAATGCTGCTGCTAAAGTAGAAATCACGTAGGGATCAGGAAAAAAAGAGACTTTCACTGATTGCTCGGTGCCACAACCAGCACAAATGCATATTTCCTATTTTAACTTTAGAATATTTCTTGTAATTTTTCT
>CBDUQV010000065.1:0-9462 GCA_965369615.1 uncultured bacterium
CTCTGCATTTATGATGTAACTGGGCGTTTGGTGAGAATACTCTGCAATGAGAAGAGGCAAGCAGGTATTTACAGCATCAGGTGGAGCGGTTTCGATAACAACAACCGCAAGGTTCCCGCGGGTGTCTATTTTACAAGACTCGTGGCAGGTGATTTCACTTCAGTAAAAAAACTGATACTGATGAGATAAAAAAAGAATAAGGAGTTTGTAAGATTAGTGAGTTTATCATGCTGCATATAGGAAGTATACTCGTGATGACGAAAGGTTAATATGTCTTTTTCTATAGGTATTGTGGGGCTTCCCAATGTTGGGAAGTCCACACTTTTTAATGCGCTTACTGGCGGTGAAGCTCACTGCTCTCATTTCCCCTTTTGTACCATTGATCCCAACAAGGCAATTGTTCCTGTCCCTGATGTTACCCTTGAAGCGATTGCTCGTTACATAACAGCAAAGAAGACTACCCCGACAACACTTGAGGTTATTGATATAGCGGGCCTTATCGAGGGTTCTCACAAAGGTGAAGGGTTGGGTAATCAATTTCTTTCTCATGTGCAAAAGGTTGATGCAATTGCACATGTTGTGCGGTTGTTTGGCGACACTCATGTCAGCCACATCGGGGAGGTTGATCCGGTGCGGGATGTTGAGATCGTGGAGATGGAACTTAGATTGAAGGATCTGGAGATACTGAGTAAGAGGAGAGCATCAATTGAGAAAAAGGCAAAATCCGGAGATAAGGAACTCAGAAAGGAAAGTGAGGTACTATCACTTCTGGAGAAGAAGATATCAGAGAATGTTAGGATTTCTCTCGACGCTCTTTCAGAGAAAGAGAGAAAAATAGCCCGGAGCATGGGACTTATTTCGTTGAAACCTACGATGATCATAGCAAATGTTGGAGCCGAGAGCCTAAAAAGGGAGCATGAAACATTCGCGAAACTCAAAACATATGTGGATACAAGAGGGCTTATGATGCTTGGAGTCTCAGCAAAGATAGAAGAAGAAATAGTTACACTCGATACCGATGAAAGGAAAGCCTTCCTCGACGAGTATGGTATCAAGCAGGGAAGCCTTGAAAGACTGATCCTTGCTGGTTATACATTGCTCGACCTGATCACATTTTATACTTTTAATGAAAACGAACTACGTGCTTGGACGCTCCGAGATGGAAGTTCGGTTCTTGATGCAGCCCATACGGTTCATACTGATATGGCAAAGGGATTTATCAAGGCTGAGGTTGTGCAGGCAGAGGTTTTTCTTGAACATACATCAATGAAGGATGTGAAAGAGAAAGGATTGATGAATCTTGAGGGTAAGGAGTACAGGGTCACCAATGGGGATATTGTTTATATTCACTTCACTTAATGGAGTGTATTGCGGTAGGGGAAAAATTGTGCAAATGCCTTGACAGAAAGGAGAAATTCCAATATAGTGACTGATGAGAAGTTATTAGTTATGAAAGAAATACACAATCATTTTGTTTTGTCTATTTGCATTGCTTTTGTTGTTGCGGTATTCTTGAGCAGCTGCACAAAAAAGGAGAAGCCTTCAGCACCGGATACAATTGCTCCGTCCGTGTGTAGAATTTTTTCTTTCGATACAACCCGCGTACTCATTGAATTCGATGAGTCAATAAAGGCTGAGGATGCACGTGACACGCTCAATTATACAATCGTGAGCTATGAAACACTTGCCGTGCACAACGTGGATGTCGGTCCCCTGAGGAAAAGGTGCGTCTTAATGACAGCGCATCAGGAATCAACGCTGTACGATATCACGATTGAGAATATAGAAGATCTGAGCGGCAATAAACTGAAAGACACATTGCTAACGTTTCTCGGAATGGGCATGGCGGTTGATTCGATTGTGCCTATGCTTACGATCTACGATCCCTCTCCGGGCGATACCATGTTTGGCTTTGAGTATTTCTCGGTAAATGCCTCTGATAACTCCGAAGTGAAAACGGTGAAATTCTACCTCAATGATTCCCTCGCAGGTGAAGATTATGGTTTTCCCTACTATACCATCCTTGATGTGCGGAACCTCCCTGAAGGTTCCACTGCTTCTCTTTGGGCTTCTGCTGAGGATTTTGCTGCCAACATCGGCTATTCTGAAACACTGGATGTCTTCATAGGGTACCATCCGTCGTTCCCCTATGTGGTCATTGACACGATAGGGTCGGCAGTGTATCCAGCTCGAATGGATGTGACAACGGACGGGAGCCGCGTATTCTACGCCAAGATACCATCTTATCCCTACAGCACCTCAAGCTGTCTCATGGTGATCTATACAGATACCCATACCGATGACATTGTGGTTTCGCTGGACCCTGCGCTTCCTATCTACTACCTTGATGTCTATGGTAACGATTTCGTATACTTCACGCATGGAACCTCTTTTTCCATCTTTGACATCATGCTCGAACAGGTAACATCCACGAGAGACATTGATGGTGCCGCGCAGGGGATCGTTCGCTCATCAGGAGAAAAGCTGTACATTGCCCGTCGATCAACGAACGAGGTGCTTGTGTACTCCCTGCAAACGAATTCGATCATCGATTCGATACCGGTACCGGGAGAGCCGACAAGCCTCGCAATTGATACCGTACATAACGAGCTCTATGTTGCATTGCATGATAAATCAATAGTTGCTATCATTGATGCTCAGGCAGATTCACTGAGTGATACTGTTGCCATTTCCGGCGAAGCATTTGAGATGCAATTTTCCCCGGATTTTTCCACTGTGTACATTTCAGAGATCTTCGCCAACAGCATCACCATTGTTCAGACAGCAACACACACCGTAATCAATAAAATTTCCCCACCCGGTTTGACGTACCCCAAGGGGATTGCGGTAACCAACGATGGCGAGCATCTGTATGTTACCGGGATGACAAACAGGGTGTTTGTGCTCAATACGTTTGATTTCAGCACGGAGTGGACATTCAACATTGGACATACACCATATGCGATTGTTCTTACTCCGCTCAATAGTAAGCTTTATGTGACCTGCTCAGGGAGTGCTGAAATTTATTGCATCGGGTATTAATATGAAAAAACTTGCTGTAATATTTGTGCTGCTATTGCCTTCGGTCCTCTCTGGAGCAACAACGGGGAAGATCATGGGTTGGGTTCGGGATAGTGATACAAACCGTTCACTTTCCTTTGTAAATATCAGTCTTGAAAAAACAGGACGAGGTGCAATCAGTAATGATGACGGCTATTACTTCATTATCAATATTCCACCGGGAGAGTACGATGTGAAGGTTCAGATGATGGGATACACAACGGTTGTGAAGAAAGGTGTTTATGTGGAAGCTGGCAGGACCGTTTTTCTCAACTTTGAGTTGGATGAGACTGTCATTGAGATGAAGCATATTATTACCGTAAAGGCGAAGAGGCCACTTATAGTTCCCGGTGCAACCCATACATCACGTGTTTATACTGCAAGGGAAATGGAAAGAATTCCGCGGGTTCATTCCGTGCTTCATTTACTTGAAACACAAGCAGAGATTGTTAAGGACTTTACGCTCGAGGAATACCATATGAGAGGTGGGAGGGGTGGAGAAATTCTGTACCTTATTGATGGGATTCCTGTTAATGATAGATTTGTAGGTGGTAGCGCAGCAATTGATATCCCTATTTTTGAAGTGAAACAAGTTGAAATATTAAAGGGAGGCTTTGAAACAGAATATGGAGAGACTCAATCGGGGATTGTTAATCTTATAACCACAGCTCCTGATACCTTGTTGCATGTATATGCTTCATACAAAACGGACAGGATACTCAAGCAGTTTAATACGGACCACATTAGCATTTTATTGTCCAACCCGCTGCCATTTACCGGCAATAGGATTTTGCTCCTTGTGTCCGGGTATGGGAATTTTACTGATACCTATACATATTTTGGGTTTCCTCATGATAAAAAGGAATTTCTGGGAATACACTATGGTGATAGGCAGAGCAATACCTATGGCGTTTCCACGAAAGCAATAGTAAAAGTGCTCAACAGTGCGAAACTTACTATTTCTGCCAGGGAGAATTTGAAGGTGTATGAGAAATACGAACATCAATTCATTGAAATACCGGATCACACATTTCGATTTGACGAAGAGAGCTCATTGTATGCCTTAAGTTGGAATCACAGCATTGGATACTCTTCATTTTACGAAATTAAATTATCTTCCTTTAGAACACAGAAGCATTATGATCCGGGATTGACTCCCCCGGAAATACATCTACTCGAGGAGGAATTTCTCTGGGCTGAATATCATCAAATACCGTGGGTTGTCAAGGATAGAGGTGATCCCTATGATGTTGATGATGACTGGTTTTACGAAATGGGTTATGATACAACCTACCACAAACATCGGGAAGTAAATAACTCTGTTCTCGTTGATTTCTCAAAGCAGTTTGAAAATAAACATTTTGTGAAAGTAGGTTTTGAACACCATTTCTGGTACCTGGAAAAAGAAGAAATTGAACTCCTCTGGTTCTTTGATTCCTCAAGAGTTGACGAAGAGGGACCATATTCCGGTTATGGCTGGTCACGTGACATGTACTCGGTGCATCCACAACAAGGTGGTGTTTTTATTCAGGATAAATTTGAGCGTGAAGGGTTGATATTGAACTATGGTATCAGGTACGATTACTTTCACATTGGCAATGAGATTGACGCAACAAGAAGGTTTCAGGGCTATTTCAGTCCGAGAATAGGGTTCTTCTATCCCCTGACTGAAAAGGATGCATTTACTTTTTCCTTCGGATTCTACTACCAGATGCCAGAATATCAGTATCTCTATATGACCACAAAATGGAGGGGGCCAAACAAACTTGTCGGAAATCCTGAATTACGTCCAGAATGCACACGGGCGTATGAATTTAGAGTTGAACATGAACTTCCGTTGAAAGCGGTGTTATCCCTGACCATGTATCGGAAGGACATAAAGGAACTGGTTAATGCCGAACTGGTTGGTTTATATCCCCTTGAATCCTATAAGATAACAAATTCTTCGTATGGTGATGCATGGGGCATGGAGTTTGAATTTCGAAAGCCCGTAGGAAGGCATTTTACGGGAAGGGCTGTATACATACTTTCCTGGGCTAAGGGGAGGGCTACAAAAGACCTTGAGCGATTTGAAGATATGGAACTTCCTGAAGTAATGCGTGAATATCCGCTGAGCTGGGACGAAAGACACCGGGTCAAGGTCATCTGGTCTTATGAAACGGGCAATGCAGCGCACCATCTAACTGGTGCCACGATTTCTTTTTCCTATGGGAGCGGGCTGCCTTATTCTATTATGGAGGAGGTACGGGCGGGAAATCTTGCAAAGAATTCGGCACGGTTGCCTTCACATGCAACCGTGGACTGTGAGCTCTACAGGAGAATGAAGATTGCAGGTACGCCATTGGATATCTCGCTTGTAATCGAAAATGTAGCGAATACGGTGCATTTGGTGAAACCTCCTGAAACTCCTGGATATGTATCAATTGCTGATCCGACAACGAAAAGCAAACCACGAACGATTCTTATGGAACTTGGCATACGCTTCTGATACTCAGTATAAGGAGGAAGATTGTGTAATGAAATGTCCTTCCAACGCAAAAATTACTGGAATGTATGGGTGAGGCTGATCGAATGCGAGAAACCCAGATCGACCATTGGCTGTATTGCATAATCAAGACAGAAAGCTTTCCAGGAAACTCCAAAGCCTGCTGACGTTCCTGCCAGCATATCGGAGGCGTAGTCGGTTTTTAGCTCATTTCCGCCACTGTTGTAACCAGTTCTGAGTACAAACAGAGGAACTGGCCACCATTCAATACCAATCCTTGCAAGGGTACGGGTAGCAGAAAATATCCGGGTTACGTCAAAATTCAGATTCACAATTGGCAGTGGATGAAAGGAAAGCCCCCCCGTAAACGATAAAGGGAATTGCCCCTTTTCCTCATCATGTGCTTTCAATGCAGTTCCAGCATTTTTCAGTACAACAGCTAGAGTGAGATTTCTCTCTTTCATAAGATACTGGATACCAAAATCTCCGCCAGCTCCATAGGAAACAAAGGAGTCGATTTTCTCATACACAAGCTTGACGTTGAGTCCCGCAGATAGGTTTTCGGAGAAAGAGCGGCTGTATCCTGCAGTAAAGAGGATATCCATTGGCGTAAATGTTCCACGGTCAACATTATCCTCGTCTCTTCTTTCTATTGAGCCGTAGTTGACATAATTGAATCCAATGCCAAAACTGTTCTTGTCCTTGCTGAAACCATACAGGACTTCTCCAAATGTAATATCAGCGATATAGAGAACCATGCCGGTGGAGAGCATCCCTTTTCCGACTCCGTGTAATCCGGATGGATTCCACCCGAGTGCATTAATATCATGTGATACCGCTGCAAAACTTCCACCCATTGCGTTGGATCGGGCTGACACGCCGACATTGAGAAAATCATATATGGCACCGCTGCTTGATGTTATCAGTATCAGAAGCAAAAACAATAATGTATATTTCACTATTTTCATATAATCCTCCTCATGCGTTTTCCATAAACCTATCACACCATTTTGTGTATTGCAAGGAAAAAATAGTATAATGTGAACATTCCCCTTATAACCTGTTTTGTTTGAGTCCTTTCTGGCCGATGTCCTTTCGGTAATGCATGTCATTAAATGTTATATTACCGATAGCTGAATAGGAAACCTCAATTGCTTCATTTAAGTTTTTTCCCACCCCCGTTACTCCGAGCACTCGTCCCCCTGCGGTAATCGTCCTTTGTCTATCCTTTCTTGTTCCTGCATGGAAAACAACCACATCATCCCTTCCTTTCAGTTTTTCCAGCCCGGTGATTTCTTTTCCCTTTTCATATGTGTCAGGGTAACCTCCGGAAGCGAGTACAACACAGACGGCACTTCTCTCTGACCATTCGAATTTTGCATGCTTCAGTTCTCCACGAGTCGTCATGAGTAATGCTTCCGCAAGGTCGGATTTTAGGAGTGGAAGTATTGCCTGGGTTTCCGGGTCACCGAATCTACAGTTAAATTCGAGCACCTTTGGTCCATCATCGGTAATTATAAGACCTGCATACAGTACCCCCTGATATTTTATCCCTTCCTTTCTTAGTCCATCGAGAACCGGCATGATGATTGTATCTATCACTTTTCCCGTTTGTGTTTCATCCAGGATTGGTGCAGGTGCATAAGCGCCCATACCACCCGTATTCGGGCCCCTATCATCATCGTAGGCTTGTTTGTGGTCCTGCGAGGAGACGAATGGCAAAACGGATTTACCATCACTAAGAACAAGAAGAGAGACCTCTTCGCCCCGCAAGAACTCTTCGATAATGATTGTCTTACCCGCTTTCCCAAAGCGGTTATTGACCATAATATCCTGAACGATCTTTTTTGCTTCATCCTGAGAATGGACAATAATGACTCCTTTTCCTGCTGCAAGTCCGCTCGCCTTGATAACCAAAGGATAGTTCTGTTCCTTGAGATATTCAGTTGCCTTCTCTGCAGTATGGAAATGCTGGAATGCTGCCTGGGGGATGTTCACCCTATCCATGAGTATTTTTGCATATACCTTACTCCCCTCAATCATTGCAGCATTTTTTGAGGGTCCAAAGACAGTTAATCCTTCCCCTTTGAAAGCGTTCATGATACCGTTTACGAGTGGACCTTCAGGTCCAATAACGGTCAAATCAATCTTCTCTTTCTTCGCAAAATGGATTAACGCACCGGTATTTTCAGCTTTTATGTCAATATTGCTGGCAATTTCAGCAGTTCCTCCATTTCCAGGAGCACAGAAAATTTCGTCCACGAGTGAACTTGTGCTTATCTTCCACACCAAGCTATGTTCTCTACCGCCCGCCCCAACGACTAAAACTCTCATTTTGACCTCTTTTTATAGAACCATGTTAAACCAAAAAGTTAAACCCGAGATTTCTCCCCAGTGATTTCATAGATAGTTTATGTTTGTGATCATTTAACAGTGAGCATTCCATTCGCGTTCTAACTATTTGTAAAGTAAAGGTTACAAAAAGTCAAGGCTTTTTGTAACCTTTGTCAATGCTGCAAAATGACTTGACAAAGCGTTGAAAAACTGATAGAAACAATTAAATTAATTGAATAGGGGATTTACGATGGACGATGAGAGTGTTTCGCTTGTTGAAAAATAAGAAAGAAGAGGAATGACAATGCCCTTTTTGTTAAGAAAATACGCACATATGAAGAAACGGTTCTACCGGAGCCCATCGGTACATTTTACCAATTTTCTCAGGTCATACAAGACAGTACTGATCCATCCCATTATGGAACCCGGTCGCGAAGCATTCTCTCTTCAGGCGGTTGAGAGTATGGTGGGGTGTAAAGGAAAAGCGAATGTGGAATTACTTATTAACAAAAAATCGGAATTCTTTTTCAAGAATATTCTTTCCAGGAAGATTGTTTATGAGGATTTTGTTTCGCCTCTCTCTTCACCTTATAAGAACTTACGCAAAGCGCTTGCTGGAAAGAAATATGATATTTACCTTGAGATGAACAGGTTCTCGGATGAAATGCTGACAATGTTTGGAGTTGTTGCACAATCAAAAATTCATATGTGTCTGGATAGCTCGAAAGAAAATCCAATTTACAATCTGGTTATTACCGTTGATGAGTCTTATGCTGAGGTTGATAGGAACAATGCGGTGCTGAAGCCACTTGGCGTGAAGAAGATTAAAAAGAAAATTAGGTGGAAGAAAGGACTTTTGCAAAAGAAAACCTATAAAAAGATTGGAATTTCGATCGAGAATAGCACGTTTGCTCTTTCGCTGTTTTCCGTTTTGAAAAAAGGGAACTATGATCCCATTCTTTTCGTTACAGGTACGAAGAGATTGGAGAAAATAAGAAAAAAAATAGGAAATGGTGCCCTACCTCTTTATCCGCTTGATAATGCATACAATGTTTGTTTATCCTGTGCATCATTGATAACATCCATAAATCCATTGCTTTCATTTGGTTTTCTTCAACAGAAGAAAACGTTTCTGGTGCTCGACCGGTGAAAAACGTTCTGCCCTAAAGAAGATCATTCCATTGAAATAGTTGTCCCTGAAAAAGAATTGAAATTCATAATAAAACAGATCAAGGATTTTGTAGAGAGGCAGTAATGTATCTCAGATTACTTTCATATCTTAAATCATACAAGGTACTTTTTATACTGTCTTTCCTCGCCATGATTCTCTTTGCGCTCACGAGTGGATTTTCTCTCGGGATGATATCACCGCTTGTCATTACCATTTTCAGCAGAGATGGCAATGCCCTTTCTTTGCTTGGCTCAAGCAATATTTCTATACTTCAAAGCATTGACAGGTGGATGGTTGAATCTTCCCCTCTGGAGTCGCTTAAACGGTTTGCTGTCATTATTATTCTGATTTTTTTACTAAAAGGGGTTTTTAAGTATATACATTCCTTTATTAATTTCCGGGTTGTGCAAGG
>CBDUQV010000066.1:0-9286 GCA_965369615.1 uncultured bacterium
CAGAGAATAAGAAATTTGTTTCATTGCTTAAACAAATGCGCGAAGAACCCGATGTGGTCCTGCAGGAGCATGTTGAGTGGGCGATCTCAAGAATTGCCTCATAACTCAATAACTGGCAGGTGAAAAGGAATTGCTTCGATACTCTGTGTGTATCCGTGGAAAAATGGTATGGTGAAGGGATTTACTTATTTTCTAAGATCAATTCTGCAGCAAGAACGAGTAAAGAGAGGATAAGGAGAAACGGAAAGAGGTCAATCCACCGTTTACCAGAACCTGCGATCTTCTGAGTTGCTATAGATTCTTTGATATAAGGGAAAAGGCGTTTTAGCTCCTCGAATGTTGCACTCTCAAGTTTTGATTCTTCTTCCTTTACATTAACAGCAACTGGTATGGTTTCTCCTGGTTGAGGAACAAAGGAATAGATGCCTGGAATGGTGGTATGCTTAAGTATATACCCATTTCCTGTATCCGTACGTATTGCGCTTTTTTTGCTTTTGTCCGGAAGAATAAACAGCGGGCTTTCTGATTTTGTTTCGGTGAAAATTTTTATGGGATCACCGACCTTAAATTCGGGGAGTTTTTCCTCCCTTGATGCAAGATAGAAGATCATTTTGTAAATAAGGGGAACAAAGATTCCTTTTAACGGCAGCTGCGACCATTCTGAGTCAAACGCAAAAGGGAAAAGAATTATTTTTCCATTATTGATATTCCCTGTTACTGCCAGAGGATCTGCATTCTTAGCTTCGATAATGGTCCGTAAATTGGTTTTAATGGTAAAGTACTGTGTAATTTTTGTGTCGTAGAGATTTTTTAATCCTTTGCCTTTAAAATTCGAGAGAGGGGGAAACCCGGTGTCGACTGATTTTATTGAAAAGAAACCCCGAGCGGCATTATTTTTTTTAGAAATCTGGATTTCATTGAATATTATTTTTCCGACATCAGGTAAAAACTGATTTCCCATCACACAGAGTACTCCTCCGCCATGGGCAAGGAAATCAAGAGTTCTTGCTTTTACATATCCATCTATTTTTGTATTGTACAGAATGAGAACGTCGTGCTGATTTGGATTTACTTTTCTTAATTCCGCTGGTTCAATGATTTGAAGTTTTACAGGTGTTTTTATTCCCGGGCGAAGAGCAGCAGACAGATATTCGAGATCGTTTCCGCTACCGACAAGAAGTACTTTGAGGTTTTCCGGAACATGAAATGAGAAAAAGTAAGTATTATCGAGATCCAGAGCATCTCCTTTTATCCGAAAAAAGCCCGTTCTATAACCTGCATTTCCTGATTCTAACTGGAAGGAAATATTCCTGTCATTTTGCGATACTTTCTTTGCACCCTTCTTCACTCCTTGAAAAAAGAGCTCTACAGGGTATGAACCGTTTTCTGTTAGAGCAAGCTGCGGATATAGTTTCAGGCGCAAACCGGGAAGAGGAAACGGTGGTTCTATGCTCCAGTTGGGAAAGTAAATATTTTTATCCGATCGTTCAATAATAGAAGCATATATATGAATACCATTTTTCTGGATACGGGAAAATACTGATTCTATATTTTCCAAGCCTGTTTTCTGGAAATCTGAGATTATAAAGAGTTCCTTTGTGAAACCATTTTTTTTCAGGAGGGTTTTTTTAGCCATTTCGAGAGCAGGGGTGATATCCGTTCCCCGGTATGTAACCGTCAATGTTTCAAGGAATGATTGGAGTACAGATTCGTCAAGAATCTCCTTTTCTTCTTCAATCCTGTCACTGAAAGAAATAATGGTAGTTCTGTTCCCTCTCCCCTGCGTTTTGAAAATTCTTATTGCTTCTTGTTTTGCATGGTTGATAGCATCTTCCATTCCCATGCTCATAGAGACATCGATAAGTATGGCAATCTCTTTTGGCGCTGCTTTACCAAGAAAGGGTAAAGGAGATAAAACAAGGGGGTGGGAAAAAGCAGTAACAATGAAGATGATAAAGAGTATTCTGAGGAGCAGTAGAATGAGTTCTTTAATTCTTATCCACACGGAACTACTTTTTTTTATTTCCTTAAGCAGAAAAAGGGAGGAAAAAGGGTGTTCCCGTATTCTTCGTCTACCGAGGAGGTGGAGAATAAGGGGAAGGCTTGCAAGGGAAAGTCCAAAAAGATAAAATGGGTGGAGGATGTGAAACATATTACCTTAGTTTTTTTCTTTTTGCGAGATAGGAAAGCAGAGCCGTGTCATACGGTGTATCAGTTATCAACAACTGGTAATCAATTGAAGCATTTCTGAAATCTCTTTTATATGCATGTATTAAATATTCAATTTTCCTTCTATACTCCTTCTGGATGCTTTTTGGATCTATCGTCATTTTCTCATTAGTTTCCATATCTCTGAAAAGTATGTCCCTCTTGTAGGGAAAAGAGAGTTCAGCCCTGTCAAGTGTGTGAAAGACCAAAACCTCATTTTTCTTGTGTCTAAATATTTTTAATGATTTGACAATGCTTTCATAATTATCGAAGAGATCTGAAAAGATAATGATAAGCCCTCTTCTTTTTATCTTATCTGCAAGTTCAAAGAGCACCGTCGAAAGGGATGTTTCTCCTCCTGGTCTTAGATGTTCGAGTTCTTTTAAGAGAATAGTGAGGTGATTTTTTCTCGCACTTGGTGAGATATACGTGTCTAATCCTTTTGAGAAAAGGAGAAGCCCGACTGCATCTTTCTGTCCCAGGAGAAGAAATGAAAGGGCGGAAGCGAGGTATTTCACATACTCGAGTTTTGAGATCCCCTTTGATCCGAAACCCATTGACCCGCTTCTATCAACAACAAGATATGCTTTGAGGTTTGTTTCTTCTTCGAAAACTTTTACATAGTACCTGTCTGTTCGCCCCAGTACCTTCCAGTCCATATATCTGAGTTCATCTCCCGGTCTATACTCGCGATGCTCAGCGAATTCGACAGAAAATCCATGGTAAGGACTTTTATGCAAACCAACAAGAAAACCTTCGACGACCATTCGTGCAATAAGGTCAAGTCCCTTCAGCTTTGAAATGACTCGCGGGTCAAGATATTTAATATGACTTCTATCTATTCTTTTCATACATCCCTGTACATTTCTTTATGTGGGATCCCAGCGTCCATGAAAAGGGGTCCATATTCAATATATCCTAATTTATTGTAAAAATCAAGAACCTGTGTTTGCGCATGGACGTATATCCTCTTCGCTCCTTGTTTTAGGGCAAAACACGTGAGTTCGTGCATGATAAGTTGTCCTATGCCCTTGCTCCGGCTTTCTTTCAAAACAGCAACTCTGCCGATAAACCATTTCCCTTGTTTTTGAAAAACGCGTCCCGTACCGATCGGCACGCCATGGTCATATACAAGAATATGGGTCGCTATTTTGTCAATATCATCGATCTCTTCTTCCATCGGAACATGTTGTTCTTCAACGAATACAATTTCACGAACCCGCAGAGCTTCCTCTATTCCGTCATTGTATTCAAGCATTTTTGTTTTCATCTATTTACAGCAGAATAAACGGTCTAACCTTCTAAACAAAGTTTCATTCTTCCATCTGTAATAATAATTATAGCATGAAAAGTATACGGCGTAAAGCTTTTTTTGTAGCGGCACCTTCCTCCCCCGCTTGTCGCTGTTGCCCCGTTGACAATACAGGAACTTTTTTTGTTTCACTATGGTTATACGGGATGTCTCTGTGGTGAAAGGAGGGGGTGATGTTTTTTCTTGACAGAGTAAGAGTTTTGGAATAGTATGGGTTTTAAGAAACGTGTACCTGTTTTGTTCAATAATACTTACAAACAAAAGGAGGATCTATGAAATACAAAATCATGATTATTCTGTTAATTGGATTCCTGCTTGTGAGTTGTGCGAAGAATGTGCAGCAAACTCCGCAATCATGCATAGAGGAATTTTTCGAGAATGTGAAAAAACTCAATGAAAAATCTCCAATAACCATTGATCAGGCAACGAAACTTCTCAAAACACTTTTTTCAACGGAAAAAGCCTTTGGGGCATTTACAACAACATTCAGAAATATTGAAATTGAGGAATATATCATCGGCTCTGCCGAAACAAGTGGTTCCAGTGCTGAGGTTTCCGTGGTGCTGAAAACAAAGGGTTTGATCGGTCTTGCAAAGGAAGAGCAGAGGACGATTGTTTTCGATATGGAAAAGAAAGATGGAAAATGGTATATCAGAGATATTGAGGGAATACTTGAGAAATTTGAGAAGAAGCCGACAACAGAAAAGCCTGAGGATGAAGAGGCGGAAAAGTAATCAATAAAAGGTTTCTGGAGATGCTTTGTTAGGTTTTTTGAGAGGGTTTTTAATTGTCATTGGTATACTCGCAGGTGCCATTCTCCTTTATCTTGCCATAATAGGATTCTGGAGAGGTCTTGTAAAACTCAAAAAGGAGAGAATCAGCGAGATCCTTGGAATCCTTCTTTTTCTTGTTTTTATCTTTCTACTCATCAGCCTTTTTTCCTTTAGGGTCAATGATATTGAAAATATTGTAGCAGGGAAAATATCAAATTTTGGTGGGATATTAGGGCTCTATATTGCAAATGCTTCTCTTCGATACATTGGAATCCCCAGTTTTCTTTTAACCGTTCTTTTTCCCCTCTGGGCATTTTTCCTCTTTACACACCGCAAGCTTGAACAAATCATCAAACCGTCTGCACTGATTATCACGCTCACCTATTGGTTCAACATATTAGGAGGGTTTCAGCCTTTTACTAAAATAGGGAAATTTCCGATTGCAATGAGTGGTTTTGTTGGAAAAACAAGCGCCGATTTCATAGTCAGGTTTACAGGAAAAATTGGAGCATACGTTGTTCTCTTTCTTTTTCTGGTTTTTCTCATTTTCCTGTTAACCGATCTTTCGTTTGCAAACGTCCTGAAGCTGTTTAGACGGGAGAAAGTTAGGAAAAGGAAAAAACCGATTAAAAAGCGAAAAGAAGAGAAAATTATTGGGGAGGGGGAAGAGGTTCCGGAGGAGGAAATCAGGGAAGCTGTTGCTGATAGGAAAACAATGCCAAAAGGGGTTCCGGTTACCATTCGGTCAAGTGAAGCGCTCATGAAGATAGAGATAGGTGATGCGTTCAAACGGGATTTTCTTTCTTATCTTGATGATGTTCCGGAGGAAAAGCCCGAGATTTCTGAGTTGGAGTTGAAGGAAAATGCAAAAAAATTGGAAGAGAAACTTGAGGATTTTGGTGTTTCCGGACAGGTGATATCGATCGGGACAGGACCCGTAATCACGCGGTACGAATTTATACCCGCTCCTGGCATCAAGGTCTCAAGGATATCAAACCTCGCAAATGATCTTGCGCTTGCTATGAAGGCGTCTAGAATCCGAGTTGTTGCGCCCATTCCTGGAAAAGGAACGGTGGGTATTGAAGTACCCAATAAGACAAGACAAAATGTTTTTATTAAAGAACTCTTTATGAGTGAAGATTTCAATAGATCGGATTCATGTCTGACAATTGCTCTTGGAAAGGATATTGCGGGTGAAACGGTTCTTGCAGATATTTCAAGGATGCCCCATCTTCTTATTGCAGGCGCTACTGGTTCAGGGAAGAGTGTTTGCATTAATTCAATTATTGCCAGTATTTTGTTTAAAGCAAAACCCCAAGATATTCGTTTCATTATGATAGACCCGAAAAGGCTTGAGCTGCCGGTTTACAATGGTATTCCCCACCTTGTTTTTCCGGTTCTCACCGAGGCAAAGGAATCAATTCTTATTCTCAAACAGGTTCTTGAGTGGATGGAAATCCGCTACAAGGAGTTTGCAAAGGTAGGTGTGAGGGACATAGAGGGATACAACAGGAAAATAGAGGACAAAAAACCGTATATCCTTATTATCGTTGATGAACTTGCTGATTTGATGATTCAGGCATCAGAGGAATTAGAAAAGATCTTGACAAGACTTGCACAGATGTCGAGGGCGGTTGGCATACATCTTGTTCTTGCAACACAGAGACCGAGTGTTGATGTTATCACAGGTCTTATTAAGGCAAACTTCCCTGCTCGAGTTGCTTTTCAAGTTGCATCAATGACAGACTCGCGTACCATTCTCGATATGAATGGAGCTGAGATGCTTCTGGGAAGAGGTGATTTGCTTTTTCTTCCTCCCGGACAGGGAACGCCTGTAAGGCTGCACGGTACATACATATCAACTGATGAGGCAAAGAATATAGCACACTTATGGGCGGAGCTACATCTGAAAAGATTGCTCAAGAATGAGATAGAGCATTCTGAGGCGATAAGCAGAGAAGTGATTCAGGGCAATATCATAGAAGCAATTGTTAATAGCGATAAGGTTCCTGGTGCAGAAGAGAGAATTATTGGTTTTTCCGAGAAGATTGCAGAGAAATATGGGATTGAAGTAAGGAAACTTGCAACATTGTTTTGCAACTTAGAATACTATCCTCCGTTAGAAGAGCAGAGATTTTTTGAACAAAGGGTATCTGATTATGGGGTTACTTCCCTTGAAGCTCTTTCAGAGGATGTTGATGAATATTTTGATGAAGCACGAGAGATTGTTATTCGACATCAACAGGCATCTGTTTCACTGTTGCAGAGAAAGCTTAAAGTTGGGTATGCAAGGGCAGGCAGGCTCATTGATCAACTGGAAAGGGCAGGTATTGTTGGACCTTTTAAAGGGAGCAAACCACGAAAGGTGCTCGTCGGCAGACACAGTACAGAATAGTGATTTTAGAAAACAGAAATGAGATATCAGTTAGAATGCATCGGTAATAATTTTTATATGTTTTCTGTGGTTTATGTTTGTTTTTTCTTGACAAAGTGCTTGTTTTGATGTATATAAGACAAACTTAAGGAGGATGTTTAATGCCAATCGCAAGATCTGCTAAGAAGAGATTAAGGCAGAACAAAAAAAGACGGATGAAGAATAGATCGGTAAAAGCGTATCTTAAAACTATTACAAAAAAGGTAAGAAACGCTGAGGAGAAAACTGAAGCGGAAAACTTCCTGAAAGAAGCATATGAAGCTTATGATAAGGCTGTCACAAAAGGGGTAATTCATAAAAACAATGCAGCAAGACATAAATCAAAGCTAACAATATTCATTAACAAAAAATTTGTAGATACAGCAGAATCTGTGACACCTAAATCTCAGCCCGAGACAACTTCATAAACAAGAGCAGTCCCCACCTTTACCTTCGTTAGTCCCATAGAAATTGTTTAATTACAAGCGTTTTTGCAGTTGCGCGCTTGTACCCATTAACCGTTAAGGTGCTGAAGTAGAAGCCTGAAGGTAACTCATTTTGATTATTAAGTTCTATTGCAATGGAGTGGGGCAGGTTCGCCCTCAGCAATTTTCTAATGGGGTTAAGATGCGAGTATTGCTCGGACTACCACACATAAGAAAAAAGGCGGAACCAGAATAGTCCGCCCTTTTTTTAATGATCGATGAACTTCGAGTTAAAAAAGCCTGAAACTCTGAATAGTCTGAAATTCATAGCTGAAGGTTGCTTCTGTTGCTAGCGCGCTTGTTACGTATAATTTTCCATAATAGTCATTGCCAACACTAAAGGCATAGTAGTTGCCTGCGATGACATCTTCCATATTGGCGTATGAACCAGCTCCAGGAGCTTCATCAAAATCAGATGTTCCCATTCTCACAATATGCCCTGTTCTGCTTCCATAGTATGGATCTTCATCACCACTTATGAAATGGTAATATGTTCCCTGGTCGTAGAAGAAGAAGTCAATGACGCCAGAGTTGGTGGTGCCAACACAGGAATAAGTTTGGCCAATCCCAGTGCTAACATTCCATCCAAATCCGCTGTCTCCGCTTTCATTCCAACCGTAGACAGTTAAATTTGATGTGCTTACTTCTGGCGCAGAACTGATCGTTGCGCCATCTCCCCTGTCCGGTTCAACAACGCAGTAGATCGTATAGGTTCCCGTTTGTGCGGGGCTCGTATCTTCGTAGTAGTTTTCATCGGCCTCCAGTTCCTCAGTGTGTCCGTCTGGTGTTACCACATCATATCCATCCACATCAGTTACTTCGTTCCAGGTGATGTATACACCAAGACCATCTGTAGTCGCAACAATGGTAACATTTGATGGTGTTGGAATCTCATCTGGGTCGGTTGGATTCGGGCAGCCGGTGATCAGGAACAGCACAGGGAACAAAAGAATAAGAGGAATCCATTTTAAAGTCTTCATTATCACCCTCCTTAAAGAATTCTACTATTTGGTAATTTTCTTTGACGGACCTTTTTTGATGATGTGCTTTTTGATTGGTTTTGCTTTATGATACTTTTCAAGATGTTTATCATATTCATCCGCCAGTGAGTTGAATGCATCAGTAATCTCATCAAGTTGCATCTGAATGTCATCGAGCTGTTCTTGAATCTCGTCCATTTGCTCAATCGCTTCTGTTAATTTGCCGAGTGCTTCACCGCCGCCTGGAATCTGGCAACCACTTATCCAGATAAGGAGCATGAAAGCCACAGCAATCGTGAAGAGTCTCTTCATTTGGACCTCCTTTAAATTGTTCATTCTATTTTTTGTGTTTATTTCGCTCTCACCTCCTTTACATATAAATTGCATTCTGTGATATATACCACAATCAGAATACCTTGTCAAGTTTTTTTTTGGCTTTCCATAAATATCAGTTTTCATTTTTTTTGATTTTTTTTGGTTATTCGTCATTAAGGATTGCATTTTCGGGTATTTTCTATATCTTTCCCCTTGATTTGAATGCTTTGGAGAGTGTAATATCATCAGTGTAGTCTATATTGCTCCCCATGGGGATTCCAGTTGCAATTCTTGTAATTTTTACGCTTAAGGGATTCATTATCTTTGAGATATACAGTGCGGTTGCTTCACCTTCGGTGTCCGGGTTGGTGGCAATGATAATTTCCTTGACAGTACCTTCTTTTATCCTGCTTACCAATTCAGTTATTTTCAAATCCTCAGGTCCTATCCCATCGAGAGGTGAAAGGGCTCCTCCAAGTATGTGGTACAAACCGGTATAGAAATTTGCCTTCTCGAGTGAATACAGATCCATAGGTTCTTCTACAACACAGATCGTGGTTTTGTCTCTTGATGTATCTGCGCATACTTTGCAAATGTCGTTCTCGGTTATGTTTCCACACACCGGACAGTATTGTATACTCTCTTTTGCATCTTTGATCGCTTCAGCGAGTTCAAGAGCCTCATCCTGTGGTTGCTTGAGTAGATAAAATGCTAACCTCAAAGCGGTTTTCCTTCCTATTCCAGGCAATTTTCTCAGCGCCTCAACGAGTTTTTCGTGTTTCCGCGATAGATATTTCATC
>CBDUQV010000067.1:0-9238 GCA_965369615.1 uncultured bacterium
CCTTGTTTTTTTGTAATACTATATGACAACACAACTATTGTCAAGCCATTTCACCGTACGGGAATACCATAACAATGCAACCGTAAAATCTCTTCTAATGCAAATTGGACGCTGATCAATGCTGATAAAACCGATACATCCATAGCCGTCCTATCCCGTTAGAGATAGGATGCACTCTACAGTGCATCCATTGGTGCAAATTTGCACCAGTAGTTTAGCATCGTTAATATGCATGTTCACATGCACATTAACGGATGCTCTAATAATTTCTCTAACGGGATAAATCTGTGTGTTTCAGTGTTAATCTGTGGCTCAATGATTGAAGAAGTATGGTGGTGCATCGGAGTATCGGTGTGTCGGTGTATCGGTGATTGGATATTGGGTGATAATCTGTGATAATCAGTGTTAATCTGTTGCTAAGAGGTGTTTCTCTGTGTTCTCTGTGGGTAAGCAAAATTATTCTTGCTTTATTTTATAATTTATGATATATATGAGTATATGAGAAAGTTGTTCATTCTATTTTTTATTTTCTATTTTGTATTTTCTGCAGTTATTGCTGATGAGTTTTCTGATAAAATCGCTGGTGAAGAGATGAAGTTGCAGGGATTGCGTGATAAGATGAAGGAAGTGGCGAAAATAACTGAAGAACTTAAGAAATCTGAGAAAAATATTCTTGAGACAATGTCAAAGATGGATGAGGAGGTTGCATTAACACAGAGATTGCTCAAAACACTAAAGAATAAAGAGAGAATTATTTCAGAGGAAATTGATAAGACTGAACGTGTGATCATCATTCTAAAGGAGCGGAAAAGCGAAAGAAGCAAAATACTCAATCGGCGGCTGCGTGCAGTGTACAAGAAGGGAAGAATGCATACAATGGAGATTATTTTGACGGCGAAAACGTTTGCGGACGCGATAAAGAGATTTGAATATCTAACTATAATAGCTCAACAAGACAAGAGAATATACAATGAACTTATCGGTTTGAAAACTGAACTCGAAGCAAAAAGACAGTTCTTGAAAACGAACCTTGATGAGATTAAGAAGATCAATATTGAAGCTGAAAAGGAACACAAATTCCTTGTTTCCAAGAGGAATGAGAAGGTTGATTTGTTGGAATCGGTGAAACAAAAAAGAATAAAACAGGAACAATTGAGCAATGAACTGACTGCGGCAGCTCGAAGGATAAATAATATCATTGCAAGATTAGAAACAGAAAGAAAGGAAAGAGAGAAGAGGGAAGGGGTACAGAATTACCTCCAGAAGGTGGCAGGTGATGTTAAATGGCCCATCAAGGGCACAATAATTTCAACCTTTGGAAATCAAATAAATCCAAAGTATGGAACTACTGTAAAAAATAATGGTATTGATATTAAAGCACCTCTCGGCACTCCTATTCATGCTGTAGCGAAAGGGAAAGTTGTTTATAATGATAGATTCCTTGGCTATGGTAATGTTATATTGCTCGATCATGGTCATGGCTATTATAGCCTGTATGCACATCTTCAAGCCATACATGTAAAATTGAAAGGTAAAGTGGAGAAGGATCAAATAATCGGAACGGTTGGAGATACTGGTTCTCTTGAAGGTCCAAAACTCCATTTTGAGATACGCAAGAACGGAAAACCCGTCGATCCCATCCCATTCCTCAAAAAGAGTAGATGAGCTTTCATGATGTAATTGGACAGGCAGAGGCAAAAAAACTCCTTGAAAGGTCATTGCGAAAAGAGAGAATTGCTTCCGCTTACCTTTTTTATGGCCCGGAAGGTATAGGGAAGACCATTACGGCATTAAATTTTGCCAGGGCATTGAATTGCAAAAACCATGAAATAGATTCATGCTCGAGTCTGGAAGATAGTGAAAGGTGCTCATCATGCAAAAAGATTGACAGCAGCTCTCATCCTGATATAATGGTTGTGTTTCCTGCTCCAAAGAAAGCAAGAGAAGGAAGGGGAAGGAATGATTTACTGAAAGAAGGGAAAACTCACGAGTATCAAAAAACAGAAATTATCACCATAGGTGATATCCGCACTATTGAAGAATCACTCCTCATGAAACCATTTGAAGCGAAGAAACGTGTTGTTATAATTGTGGATGCAGAAACAATGAGAGCGGAAACGCAGAATGCATTATTAAAGGTTTTAGAGGAACCTCCACGAGATACGACAATTATACTCACATCATCTGAACCAGAACGTCTTTTTTCTACGATTCGTTCGCGGTGTCAGCAAATTCAATTCAAACGATTAAGTGAGCAAGAGATGTTCGATTATTTAAAAAGCAATTACAATCTTGCAGATGAGGAGATACGGCTGATTTGCATGTTATCCCGAGGCAGTATTAAACGTGTCAATGAATTGGTGGGTAAGGAGAAGCGGGAAGAGAGGGAATCTTTCAAGTCTCTTGTTACCAATAAGGATTATGAAAAACTACTTGAAATATCGAATAAGGAAGCTCTTGATCATTTTATACAATTCCTCGTGCTGCTTTTGAGAGATATTTATGTCGTTGAAGAAAAAGGCAAGCTGCTCAATCTTGATTCAGAAAGTTATATTCGTTCGGTTCGAAAGAAATATTCAAATGAGGAATTACAGGAAATCATTGAGCTGTTAGGGGATTCCATCATTAACATAAAGAGGAATGTCAACCCGCAATTAATTGCGAATGTTGTGTACGACAAATTGAAAGAAGGATAAATGCTGTACGAAGTCAGTGTACGAGACAGACAGAAGATCGTATTCACAAATCCGGACCTTCTTAATATTAAGAAAAATGACCACGTGATTACCAAGATCGATGAAGAAATTGAAACAATCGGACGCGTTGTTGATATAGTGGATTACATAGAGGATACATATATTCAAGGTCGAATTGTAAGAATTGCAACAGAGCAGGATTTAGAAGAATGGGGTAAAAATAAGGAACTTGAAAAGGAGGCTCTTAAACTCTGTAAGGGAAAGATTGTGCGGGATAACCTTAAAATGAAACTGATCGATGTTGAATGCCAATTTGATAGGCATAAGCTAAAATTCTTTTTTATTGCTGATGGAAGGATTGATTTTAGAAATCTTGTAAGAGATCTTGCAGCAACATTCAAGACGCGTATAGAAATGAGGCAAATTGGTGTACGGGACTATGCAAAGCGAATTGGGGGACTTGGCTTATGTGGACGTCCTTTTTGTTGCAGAACTTTTCTCAAAGAATTTCAGCCTGTAACAATTAGAGTTGCAAGGAATCAGGACATAAATATCAATCCGCAGAAAATTTCCGGGGTTTGTGGAAGGTTGATGTGCTGTCTTACATATGAGGAAGCATTCTATGCAACTGAACTAAAGAAGTATCCAAAGATAGGAACAAAAGTTGAAACAGAGAAGGGGAAAGGTGCTATTACAAAAATCAATATTTTCACAGAAGAAGTAACAGTCCGATTTGAAGACGATACTGAAGAAGCATTTCACCGTTCAAAGCTCACTTTTCCGGAAAGAAAATGGAAATTGTTTCCTCGTAGGGGTTTCTTGAAACGTTCCAAGAAAGATGAAGAATAAGATACTCATAACAAGTGCATTGCCATATGCAAATGGACCAATCCATCTCGGTCATCTTGCGGGTTGTTATCTGCCCGGAGATATTTACTATCGGTATCAGAAATTACGGAAAAGAGATGTAATACACATTTGCGGAACTGATGAAAATGGTATTCCAATTACCATAGAAGCTGAGAAATCAGGAAAATCACCCCAGGAGCTTGTTGATAATTATCATGAAAATATTAAGAGGAGTTTTGAAGCATTTGGTATTGTCCACGATAATTTCTCTCGAACTTCAACTCCTTTGCATCATAAGAATGCTCGCGATTTCTTTACACGAATTTACGAAAAAAAATACATCGTTAACAAAACAATAAGGCAGTACTTCTGCCCACAATGCAATCGGTTTCTTGCAGATAGGTACATTGAGGGGACATGCCCTTACTGTGATTCAAAGGAAGCGCGAGGTGACCAGTGTGAGAGTTGCGGCAGGTGGCTTGATCCGGAAAACCTGGTTTCACCAGGATGCAAAATCTGCGGGGGAACTCCTGTACTAAAAGAGACAAAACACTGGTACTTCCGACTTGATATGTTGCAGCCTCAACTCGAGAAATGGCTCTTAAAAAAAGATAATTGGAAGAATAATGTAAAGAAATTCTGTAAAGGGTGGTTCAAGGAAGGATTGGAGCCGCGCGCAATAACAAGAGATCTTACGTGGGGTATTCCTGTTCCTCTAAAGGAGGCAAAAGGGAAGGTTTTGTATGTGTGGTTTGATGCTCCAATAGGTTACATATCATCAACAATGGAGTGGGCACAGAGAATTGGAAAACCGGATAGGTGGAAAGATTACTGGCTGGATTCCGAAACGAGACTCATTCATTTTATTGGGAAAGATAATATTGTATTTCATGCTATGGTGTGGCCTGCAATGCTGATGGCGCACGGTGATTTTGTGCTTCCATCTGAAATTCCAGCGAATGAATTCCTCAATATCAAGGGAGGTAAATTTTCTACAAGCAGGAGAAAGGCAATATGGCTACAGGATACTCTTGAATTATTTGATCCTGATTTGATACGATATGCACTTGCGGTAAATCTCCCTGAAAATAAGGACACCGAGTTTGATTGGAATGATTTCCAGAGTAAAGTGAATAATGAATTGGCGAATATACTTGGTAACTTCATCAATAGAACGGTGAGCTTTATCAAAAGCAATTTTTCTTCACGGGTACCATTATGCAGAGCGTTGTCTAACGAAGATAACAAAATGCTACATTCGGTGAATGAAACAAAGAAAAGCATGGAGGAGAAAATTGAGAAATTTGAGCTCAAGAAGGGAATAAAAACACTTATGGATCTTGCCAAGGCAGCAAATAGATATTTTGATAAAGAGAAACCATGGGAAACAAAAAAGGATGCCCCTGAAAGGTGCGCAAACACTATTAACATCTGCATTCAAGTTGCTGACGCACTTGCTTCACTTATGGAACCGTACCTTCCCTTTACCTCAAAGAAGATTTTGAAGATACTCGATATTGAAAAGAATGAATGGGATAGGATTGGAATACCGAGGATTCCTGATAATAAAGAGATTGGAAAGGCTGAAATTCTGTTCAGGAAGGTTGAGAATGAGATAATATCGCTTCAAAAGGAAAAGATCAGAGAAAAGGAGAAAAAAATGGCAGAGAGAATATCAATAGATGAATTTAAAAAGGTTGAATTGAAAGTTGCCGTTGTTGAAAGTGCAGAAAAAATTGAAAACGCGCAAAAACTCACAAAAATAATTGTCGATATTGGTGGTGAGAAAAGACAGATTGTTGCTGGTATTGCTGAAAACTATTCTCCTGAAGAGTTGGTGGGAAAAAAGATTATTGTTATTGCAAATTTGGCTCCGGTAAGAATACGGGGTGTGGAGTCAAATGGAATGTTGCTTGCCGCAACAAAGGACAACAAACTAACGCTGCTTACCATTGATAAAGATATTGATAGTGGCGCACAAATTAGTTAGTGAATAAGAGATAAGAAAAGGTAATCCCATATTGGTTTTCCACAAGTAGCAACTAATTAAACCAATAGAACTAATCAAACTAATTCAACAAGAGGTTTTCTCCGTTTCTCTTTCATTCTCTAATGCGTCTCTTTGCTGCCGTTAATCTTTTAGCCGTTTATCAGTAATTGCTCTTTACTATTTTCTCTTTGCTCTTTGCTGCCGTTAATCCGCCCAGATTATCTTTATCTCCACCCGTCTGTTTTTCTGCCTTCCTTGCTTCGTGTTATTGCCGGCAACAGGGATCCATTCGCCATAGCCTTTTGTAATCACTTTGAAAGGACTGACACCATACTGTGACAGGATGTGTTCTCGCACGGATTCTGCGCGAACCTTCGAAAGATCAAGATTCATTTGTTCTCCGCCAGTATTGTCAGTATGACCACCAACTTCAATTTTTACCCCTGGATTTTCTCTTAAATAGTGAATTGCCTTCCTGAAGATTTCTTCAGTGTTCTCGGTGATTACTGCTTTATTAGACTCAAAATTGATTATCCCAATAAGAATGTCCTGTTTTACCATTGGTCTCATCTTGATGAGCAAAAACACCTCCTCACCTTTTTTCACCGTTACCGGTATCCGGTATGTTTCGTAATCCTCATTTCTGTATGTTAGTTCGGAAATTCCTTCCTGTATTGCCAATGTAAAACTTCCGTTTTGATCTGTTTGATATATTTTTTCTTCGCCGGATAGAGAAATAGAAGCAAGGACAGGATTCGATGAGAATTTATCAATGACGCGTCCTGAAGCTTTCCCTTCCTTTACAGGTTTAATTTTAAACTGCTGAGACTTATCTTTTCCTTTCTCAATCTGCACTACTTTCACGTATTTTTTGTATCCCTCTTTGGTAATCATTATTGTGGAGAAATCTTCTCGGAGGTTGTTATACTTGAAAGTGCCTGTTTTCGTATCGGTTAACCTTGATGGAAGATCAGCATTTATAACCACAACCGTGGCTTCACCGACAGGTAAACCCGTCTCACTGTCAATTACCTGTCCAACAAGCATCCTCGCTCCAAGCGGTTTCAGTAATTCCCTTAAAGGGATTACCCAGGAAGCGCTTGCAACAGCCCTGCGTTCAAAGGGTTTGACCTTAGAAATGGGAATATCTACACCAAATTGAGTTGAAAATCCATACGGAAAATAAAGTGCAAGACCTGGTGTTAGAAATATTGGATTTTCGCTGAATGCAAGGTCCCCCATCTGCTGCGCCTGATATGTCGAGTATTCAAGAAATGGGCTGAATATTCGCGATGGTAAAACAACCGCTGATCTGATAATCAGAGCATTACTCGCTTCATATGTTTCAGGCTCGCTTTCCCCTGTTTTGACATAACCGATATTAAAATGAAGTTTGAATGGTGTTATATCATATCCTGTTAAATCGAGAGAAAGAAGAAAAGTGTTTTCGAATGCAGTTGTTCCCAGTCCATATTCAGGTTCACCTGTTGGCATTCGAATCGAGCTGGAAATACCCCACTGTGCGAAACCGCGTAATTTGTTTGTGTATTTTGCACCAAGGTATGTATCGCCAACGCCAACATTTCGTTCCGCTGGGTTCTCTTGCTGATAAGCACCTGCTGCCTGGGCAATAAATACCTCAAGAACGTTGTACGGAACATACGATACAAAATAGTTGCCAATGCCCCTTTTTTGATCGCTTGTAAGGGTAAGCAGGTCAATCGAGCTCTGCCAGTATTGCCCATAGCCGCCGATACCGATTATTCCTTTTCCTTCGTTCTCTGCTGTTATTGTTTGAAGCATGCCTTTTTGCCCTATAGTAGAGAGGGTTGCTGAGGTTGTTACTGCATAGAGTATCATCAAAGAAATGAGAAGCATTTTTATAATTCTCATCGTTCCTCCTTTTTGGATGTGTGATGTAGCACAGGAAAAGGTAAAAGTCAAGAAAAAAGCGATATCGGAAGGATAAAAAATACTGTGAAACGACGAACCATAACCATTTACAGTGATTTGGTTTCCTGCTGATACAGAGAGCAATAGACAAAAAAACTTGACAAATTGCTAATATTTTACTAAAATAGTATAAATTAAAAAAGGAGGCAAAATGAGGAAACTTTTGATGGCGACTCTTGTCTTTTCGTTATTATTCTCTTTGCTGTGCCTTAATTGCACGAAGAATGGAACAGAACCGGATCCGCAGACCGGCTACAAGAGAAATGTCATTGCTGAAATGTTTACATACCATGATTGCCCGAACTGTCCCGTTGCTGAGGGAGCCCTTGATAGCCTTTTCACCATTCATAGCGACAGTCTCATAATAATTGAGTATCATGTACCGATTTCTGGAGATACACTGAGCCCCTGCTCAGCTTTTGTCAGCCAGAGGGAGGCTCTCTATAATATTGGAGGGTATCCAACGGTTGAATTTGATGGGGTTGAAGAGAATGTTGGTGCATCGGGTGACCTCTTTGCCATTTTTACGAATATAATGGAGAGCAGATACTCTGACAGGTCTGACTTGAAGTTTTTGCTGCTCCAGGCAAGTTTCAATAACGCAACATCGATCAGCTACGACATTCAACTGCGTTCGCAGGCAGATGTAACAGGGAAGCTTTTTATTGTTCTTCTGGAAGATAGCGTCATTCATGATGGTTCTGTGTATGATTTTGTGGCACGCCAGGTTTTTCCCGATGAGAGCGGGATGGATTTTTCAGTATTGCAGGATGATACATTCAATGCGAGTGGCAGCATTCCACTTATGTGGCAGCCAACGGGTACGGTGTGGGTGGTAGTCTTTATCCAGAATATGGGCAGCAAAACCATCTATCAGGGAAAAGCCCAAAATATTGGAAAAGCAACAGCTGCTTCCTATGAGTACGATCTAACGATTGCTCCTGATACATTTCTGACAGTATTGCCTGAATCCATTGCCACATTTTACCTGTACCTTGAGCATACCGGAACTGTTGCTGATGAGTATGAACTCGTTGCAACTGAGGTGGATACGGTCGCTGGGTGGTACTGGCTTATGTGTTCCGGTGGACTCTGTTACCCGTCTCTTCCCACGATAATTGATACGTTTTCCATCAACCCGGGCGTTGTTGATACGTTTGATATCAAAATTTACACAAATACCAACGCAGGTACAGAGAAGATTTCCATTACCTTTACTTCACTGGGAGACCCGACCGAAATCGAATCAGTCAATCTCTTTGCCGAAGTTCAATAATAAGTATTAAGGAGGTTTTATGCATCAATTAAAGATTTTTGTTCTTTTTGCTCTTCTCCTTGCATCTTTGATTCCCCTGCATGCAGCACAGCGAGCCGTTGTCATCGAGGGTATTACCGCAACATGGTGAGGATTTTGTCCGTATGCTGCTCGTGCGATAAAGCAGCTTGCAGAAGAAACAGGCGACACTCTTGTGCCCATAATGTATCATGCATCATCAAGCGATCCATTTTATAACAGTGATGCATCCATTCGCGGCTCGTATTACGGATTTCCTGGCTATCCAACGACATACGTGGATGGCATTTATGAATATGTTGGTGGAGGAAGCGGCAACTATGCACAGTATCGTGGTGCATTTAATGCCAGGAAGAACATATCGAGTCCCTTCATTATCAATCTTGATGGTGATTATTCTCCTCAAACCAATTCAGGGACCATAATCGCAGACATTCTTGCAACAGGAAATCCGCC
>CBDUQV010000068.1:0-9229 GCA_965369615.1 uncultured bacterium
AATCCCGTATCCGGCTGCAATACCAATTGCAGGTGCTCCCCTAATAGCAAGTTCTCTGATACTGTTCGCGAGTTGCAAAACGGTTTTGTTTTCTCTATAGATTTCTTTACCAGGTAGCTTTGTTTGATCAATAAATGTGATTGCATTGTTTTTCCATTCGATTGTCCTAAATTTCATCTTATTCTCCCATAATCTGAATAATGATTCTTCTTGTTCGTGGTTGCGCATCAAAATCGAGAAGAACGATTTGTTGCCACGTTCCGAGTGTTAATTTTCCATTCTCGAATGGAATAGTTATGGATGGTCCATACAATGCAGCCCTCATGTGAGAAAATCCATTTCCATCATGCCAGGTTTCATTGTGATGATAGTGCGCATCCTGTGGAAGAATCTTCTCCATGAATTCGGGAATATCCTCTTTTAATCCCGGTTCGTACTCAACGGTTGTAACCGCACCGGTGGAACCCGGAATGAAAACGGTAGCAATCCCATTTTTAACCTTGCTTTGATGAATGGATGATTCAATATCACTTGTTATGTCGATTACATCGGAAAACCCCTTTGTCTTTTTTTCTATCTGTGTTATTTTAACAGTCATTTTATCCTCCTATCACGAAGGAAATTGAGAAATAGGAAATGAGGAAATTCAAACCTTAATGAGAGGAACGTGTCATTTTCCTGTTTTCTATTTTCGTAATTTCGAGTTTCATATTATTCTTTAATAATTTTTGCTTTTCTTAGCATACCGAGGACGGTCTGTTCTGGGAAGCCAACAACATTAGTATAATCTCCTCTTATTTCTTCTACAAGATGCTTACCCTCTGATTGAATACCGTATGCTCCTGCTTTGTCAAGGGACTCTCCTTTTAGGATGTACTCTCTTAAAAATGTCTCTGTATGTTTAGCAAATTTGACATCTGTTTTTTCAGCTGTTTGAGCAAGAAATCCGTTACTTACATTCATCAATGTTACGCCGGTAATTACAGAATGCCATCTGTTATTGAGTTTCATGAGAATTTGCAGGGCGTTGTTTTCGTTATCTGGTTTACCAATAATTTCATTGTCAATAACAATAATGGTATCCAAAGCGAGCACATAATTATCAGGGCACTTCTCTGAAACACTCTTTGCTTTCTTTAGAGAAAGAAAAAGGGGAGTTTCTGTTGCTGTCATATCAAGACCCTCTATTTCTTGCCGTTCGTTTACATTGTTTGGAATGGACAAAAACGGTATGTGAAGCTGCTGCAATGATTTAATTCTTCTTGGTGATGTTGATGCTAAAATGAGTTTTTTCACAAAGGGATAATACAAAAATTACTTGTAAAGTCAAGAGAAATTTCTCTTATAGAACATTCTCTGCGGTTGGTCACAAAGGAAAACAAAAAAGTTGACAGAATTAGTAAAGTAATTTATAGTTACTTTTGGAAGTTTTTTCTTTGAGGTGGCAGGAGTGTTACCGTACCGCGCGTATCTGTGAGAATCTGTGGCTAAAATGATGAACTCTGTGGTTAAAAAAGGGAGGAACGGTGAAGAATTTTGCAAAAAAGGTTATGGGTCTTTTGAAGACAGAAAAAATCGACTATGGGGATGTGCGGATTGTTTTTGCTAAGACAGAAACAATTAAGGTGAAAAATGAAGAGACAAAAACTGCTTCCTATTCCGAGAGTAATGGATTTGGCGTTCGGGTTATCGTTAATGGAGCATGGGGCTTTTCTTCAAGTTCAGTACTAACAAAAAAAGAAGCAGAAAGTGTGGTGAAAAATGCTGTTGCAATTGCCAGAGCAAGCAGTTTTGCGAAAAAGAACGGTTTGAAACTGAGTGAAAAAAAGACATATATAGACACCTACAGAACACCGTATATCAAGGATCCATTTTCTGTTCCTTTATCCGAAAAGATTGGGTTACTGCTTGCCATCTCTGAAAAAATGAAAAGATTCAAAAAAATATCCTTGCGGGAAGCCAATCTCAGTTTCTTTTCGAAAAAGATGGTTTTCACCGATACTGAGGGAAGCTTCATCACACAGGAAATTCTCGAATCCGGCGGCGGTTTCAGAGCAATGGCAATAAAAGGTAACGACATCCAGATGCGTTCATATCCCACAAGTTTTGGCGGAAATTTTGCCACGGCGGGGTACGAATTCATTGATGGTATGGAACTTCTTGAAAATGTTGAACCAAAGTGTGAGGAGTGTATTGCGCTGCTTTCTGCAAAGCAATGTCCTTCTCTTGAAAAGACGACCATTATTATTGACACCGACCAGTTAGCCTTACAGATACATGAGTCGATTGGTCATGCAGTTGAACTTGATAGGGTCTTAGGGATGGAAGAAAGTTATGCAGGAGGGAGTTTTGTAACAACCGAGAAGCTCAACTCATTCAAATACGGTTCCGATATCGTTACGGTATATGCGGACGCAACTGTTCCACGCGGACTGGGAACATTTGGATACGATGATGAAGGTGTAAAAGCGCGCAAAGTTCCAATCATTGCAGATGGTATTTTTACCGGTTATCTTTCAAGCAGGGAAACTGCTTCAAAGATAAGACGAAAGAGTTCGGGAGCAATGCGTGCTGATGGATGGAATAGAATTCCATTAGTGAGAATGACCAATGTGAACCTTAAACCCGGCAATTGGACTCTTGATGACTTGCTCCTTGATACTCAGGATGGGATTCTCTTCAAGACAAATAGAAGCTGGAGTATAGATCAGAGAAGGGTAAATTTTCAGTTTGGCACTGAAATTGCTTACCGTATCAAGAAAGGCAAGATTAAAGAGATTTATAAAAATCCAACATACACTGGAATTACACCACTGTTCTGGGGCTCATGTGACGCGATCTGTGGCAGAGAGTCCTGGAAACTCTGGGGCCTTCCCAATTGCGGGAAGGGAGAGCCAGGACAATCTGCGCACGTCGGTCACGGTACAGCACCAGCACGGTTCAGAAACGTCCGCGTTGGATTAATCTAATTTTTTAACGTTTATTGCCTTTGGTCCTCTTTCTCCTTCTGTGAGGTCAAATTCTACGTCATCACCTTCATTCAGGGTTTTGAAACCATCTCCCTGGATTTCTGAAAAATGAACGAAAACGTCAGGGCCATTTTCCTGCGTTAAGAATCCGAAACCTTTGTTGTCATTGAACCATTTTACTTTTCCTTTTAGCATTTTTTCACCTCCTTTCATTCGATAAAGTGTTCATACATGCGAAGTTCATGATCAATCTTTGTTGTATACTTATTCCTACTGAATCTGTTGAATTCTTCAGCGGAAACAACAGAACCATATATATCGCCAAGGTAAAATGCAGCGGTTATTCCAATGGCTATCGAGAATGCTCTTTTTCTGTCGTCTTTCCAGTAAAGATATGAAATAACTGCAGGAATTGTTACGGTAAGAAGAGAGAAAATGCCATCACCCGGTCTTTCAGTATAAAACCTTCCCGCTCCCGGGATGACGGTTGAGAGAAACCCGGAGATGAAAAGGTTCTTTGTGATTATTGATTGCTCTGCTTTTTGTGAATATGTGATGAGACGTATTGCGGTTGGGTACAGAAGAGAGTTCTCCTGTACCGATGAAAATTCATGCTCGGAATTTACCCATTTTGCTTCCTCAATGTAGCTCCAACCAATAAGAATTGCTGCTGTGTCCGAGGGAATGTGCGAAAAGAAACGGCGTGCTTGCGCAGGTTTTCCCATCAGGAGATATAATTTTCCCTTTTCCGCGTTTTTGTAGTTGCTATCGGCGAATACATCGAGGTAATCAAAAGCATCTGAAAATCTATGAGCTCTTTTGTATGATGAGAGAATACGCTGCTGGGCAAACCGTATCTGGACCGAGTCAGAAGAAAGGAAGATATAACGTTTGTATTCTGTAATTGCCCTGAAATAATCCTCTTCTTCAAAAAGGGAATTTGCAAAAGAAAACTGTTTCTCCGACGGTGTGAAAGCTATAAGAAATAGCAGGAATGGTATATTAAATATGCTTACCTCCAATAGTAATGGTGTCGATACCAGTAAGCTTTGTGAGCGAATCTACCAATTCTTTTGAAATTTCAACTTCTGCATCCATTTTTAGGGGAAGTTTTTCTTCACAATCGTTGATCATTACATAAAAATTCTTATCTCCGGGATGTTCGTTAACAATTCTGTTTATATCGAAGATGAGTCCCTCGTTCAATATTTCAAGAGAAAGATCGAGCTCTATCTTTTCTATGAAATTATCTCTCAGTTCATCTATGGAAACAATTCGGGAAGCAACAACACTCGGTTTATCTGCATTTCGAGCATTCGTTCCCTTCTGACCTTTAACGATTATTGCATTTCCAATTCTCAAATCCTCCCAGCATTTTTTGTACAGGCTCGAAAACACAACAACATCGAAGTATCCATTTAGGTCAGCAAGTGTCAGAAAAGACATATCGTTACCTTTCTTATCCTTTGTTTTTCGCTTCTCCTCAATGATTCCTCCACAGATAACCTCGGTGTTATCAGAAACTGATTCAAGAGTCTTTGCTGTATTTGTAGTGAAGAATTTGATTTCTTCGTGATAGTTTTCGTATGGGTGCCCCGAAAAATAAGTGCCAAGCACTTCATTTTCGTTTAACAATACCTTTATTTTACTCCATGGTTTTACATCAAGGAGTTTTCCATTTACCGGATTCATTCCGAGAACTGAATCAAAGAGACCGGTCTGTCCATAAGCTCGTTCTTTTCTGAATGCGCTCATTTCTTTAAGAGCATTTTCGATCGTTGCAAAAAGCCGTGCCCTGTTTTTCTCAACACAGTCAAATGCACCGGCTTTTGCCAATCCTTCGATTGCTTTCTTATTTACTGCATCTGGGCTTATCCTCAGTACAAAGTCAAAAAGTCCTTGATATGGTCCGTTTCTCTCCCTTTCATTGACAATTTCCCGAGCAGCTTTCTCGCCGACGCTCTTTATGGCTGTCAGCCCGAATAATATTTTACCGTCAACAGGTTTGAAGTTCGCAAATGAGCTGTTTATACTCGGTGGCAGGATATCAATACTGTGGTTTTTGCAATCCTCGATGAAAAAGCGAACTTTCTTACTGTTATCCATAACAGAACTGAGATTAGCTGCAAAAAATTCAATCGGGTAATGTGCTTTTAGATATGCTGTCTGGTAAGCTAACATTGCATATCCAGCAGCATGCGATTTATTGAACCCATAACCTGCAAAGGCGATCATCATTTTAAATATCTCTTCAGCCGTTTTTGTATCAACGTGGTTTTTCTTTGCGTTTTTAATAAAGGCTTCGCGTTTTGCATCCATGACATCGAGCATCTTCTTCCCCATCGCCCTTCTGAGAATATCGGCTTCACTCAGAGAGAAATTTGCTATTATACTTGCCGTTTGCATAACCTGTTCCTGGTAGATCATGATACCATATGTATCCTTTAGAATGGTTTCAAGCTTTGGGTGTGGATACGTAACCTTCTTTTGTCCTTTTTTCTTTTGTATAAATTCCCTAATGTACTGCATAGGTCCCGGTCGGTACAATGCAACTGCAGCGATTATGTCAGAGAACTTGTCCGGAGAAAGATTCTTTAACATATCCCTCATTCCCCCACTTTCAAGCTGGAAAACTCCCGTTGTGTCCCCTTTCTTAAGTAGAGAATATGTTGCTTCATCATCGAGGGGTATTTTGTCCATATCAAGTGTTGTATTCTGCTCTGTGAGCGACTCAACGGTGTTTTCGATAACGGTTAAGGTTCGTAATCCAAGTATATCTATCTTGAGAAGACCAATTTCCTCTACCGATTTCATATCATACTGAGTTGCTACTTTTGTTTCTTCTTTATCGCGACTCATATACAGGGGGACATAGTTAGTTAAAGTACCGGGTGTAATGACAATTCCAGATGCATGTATCGAGACGTGTCTATTAAGTCCTTCAAGGCGTTTTGCGATGGCTATAAGTCTTTTGTATTCTTTTTTTTCATTGATAAGGTTTGCAAATTGCCTATCCTCCAGAGACTGATCTATGGTAACATCCAGCCCATCAGGTACCCGTTTGGCAATTTTATCTGCTTCATCATAGGGGAGTCCGAGAACACGTCCAACATCCCTGATAACACCTTTCGCGCCGAGTTTACTGAATGTTATTATTTGGGCAACACTATCTTTCCCGTATTTGGTGAAAAGGTAATCGATTACTTCGCTTCGTTTATTATCAGCGAAGTCAATATCCACATCAGGCATACTCACACGTTCTGGATTGAGAAATCTTTCGAATATAAGGCTGAATTTTAGGGGGTCTATATTAGTTATGCCGAGCACGTACAGGACGAAGCTTCCTGCTGCCGAACCCCTCCCGGGTCCAATCGGGATATGCTTTGTCTTTGCAAACCTTATAAGATCCTCTATTATAAGGCAATAGTCGCAAAAGCCCATTTTTTTAATTACTTCAAGTTCCATATTCAATCTGTCTTCCATCAGGGGTGTCGTTTTGGAAAATCTCTGTTTCATTCCTTTTCGTGCTAAGTCATCCAGGTAATCATGTGAGGTTTCGTATCCTTCAGGGAGTGAACATTGAGGAAGTTGAACGCTTGAACTTCCAAGTTGCAGGTCAACATTGCATTTTTCAGCAAGGAGGACCGTATTTTCTATTGCTTCAGGGATATCGTGAAAGAGTTCCTTCATCTCATTCGGTGACTTAAAGTAAATTTCCCTTGATTCGATCCTGAACCGGTTTTCATTATTAAGCTCATCTTTTGTTTGCAATGCAAGAAGTACATCATGTGCTTCAGAGTCGTCCTTTGAAAGGTAGTGAACATCATTTGTTGCTACTACAGGTATATTCAAATCTTTTGCGAGTTTTACCAAACCGGGCATGACTTTTTCGCCATCTTTGATCCCTAACCTCATAAGTTCAATATAGAAATTACCATCACCGAAAAGGTCCTTATAGAACAGTGCAGCTTTCTCAGCACCTACATAGTTCTCTCTCAGAAGTGCTTGTGAAATTTCGCCCTGCAGGCATGCAGACATTCCTATAAGCCCGGAATGGTGTTTTTGAAGCAGCTTCTTGTCAATTCGTGGTCTGTAGTAAAATCCCTCTAAGAAAGCAATGCTCGAAAGGTTCATTAGATTTTTGTAACCTTCTTCATTTGAAGCGAGGAGGGTTATATGCGTATAATTTTCCTTTTGTCTCCGGGGTTTCTGGTGGAGGTTATCCATGGCAATATAGGCTTCCATTCCAATAATTGGTTTTATACCTTTTTTAAATGCTTCCTTGTAGAATCTTACCGCTCCATAAAGGTTACCGTGATCCGTTATGGCAAGTGCGGGCATTTTCCGCTCGTTTGCCTTTACCATAAGCTCATTGATTCTACAGGCGCCATCAAGGAGACTGTAATCGCTATGGACATGGAGATGCACAAACCTGGTGTGTTCCACTATGTTTCCTTCCCTATTTTCTTTACCAGCACCCTGTATACCCTTCTTTTTGAGACCCCGATAATCTGGATTGAAATACCGTCAAGCATGAGTACCTCATTCTTCTGAGGGATTCTTTCTAACTTGTTAATGACAAGTCCACCAAGTGTCTGGACATCTTTAATTTCAAAATTTGTATCCATTCTTTCATTGAAGTCATCAAGTTCTATTCTTGCATTTACCAGGTAGATATCTTTCTTTATCTCCTTAATCAGAGTTTCTTCTCTGTCAAGTTCATCCTGTAGTTCCCCGACAATTTCTTCAATGAGATCCTCCATCGTTACCAAACCGCTTACACCACCATACTCATCAACAACAATGGCGATTGAAATATGTTTTCTCTGGAATTCCCGGAGTGTTTCGAGCACCCTTTTGGATTCAGGAATGAAATGAGGAAAACGCATAATGTCGCAAGCCCTCAGGTCTTTCTTCGTCCCCCAAAGAAAAAGAAGCTGGTCAAGGTAAACAGTGCCAACTATATTGTCAATAGTCTTATAGTAGCAAGGGAGCCTTGAAAAACCTTCTTTCCTGAATTGGTCGAGGATATCTTCGAGCGTATCAGAGGTTTTGAGAGAAATCATTTCTATTCTCGGAACCATAACTTCTTTCACAGGAGTATCGCCAATTTCAAAGATACCCGTAATAAGTTCTTCTTCATCTTCGGTTATAATACCGTTTTCTTCACCGCGCGCGATTATTTCTCTGAGTTCAGCTTCGGTTTCGACCGTTAACGGTTTTTTCTTTTTCTTGAAAAAATCCACAAATCTCTTAGTTGCTCCGGGCACCAATTTTCCTCTCTTTCGGTAGAACAATACCGCCGGATACGATAATCTTAAATCCCCATTCAATTGGTAAGCCGGTAGGGATAATATCCTTCTCTGGTATAAGAAGGTAAAATCCTGACGTTGGATTGGGGCTTGTTGGTACGAAAACGTTGACACAGATGACTTTGGTCCGTCTTTTTATCTCCCACGTTTCATCGTTTGTTACAAAAGCAAGTGTATAGATACCCTTTCGAGGATACTCGATAACAACTACTTCTTTAAGTGCTGACCTGTCTATGAAGAGTGTATCGGTTAACTGACGAGCACTCGAATAGACAGAACGGACAAAGGGGAGTTTTGAAAAAAATCGGTCCGTTAATTTTATAAACCATCTTCCAATGAAGCTTGAGGTTATCGTCCCGATAAGAAAGATAAGAACCATGAGAGTGAAAAACCCGATGATTGTTATCACGTACGCGGGGAGCGATGAAAGTGCAGGAATGTATTTTAAGACTCTTCCTGTAATATTTCCAAAAAGATTAACGAGGAAAATAACCACGAAGATAGTGAACCCGAGGGGAAGTATGGTAATTATACCTGCTAAAAATATTGATTTTATTCCCTTGCGTAAAGGGTTTTTTTTCTGTTTCACATTACAGTCTTGGTGTTCACCTATCGGGAAAATCGAATTTTCTCTTCAGGGAATAAATTATTTGATTTTTTTGTTACTGCCATTTTCTACTACTCTACTTCTTTCAGCACGTGTTTGATCGGGTGCCGTGAGAAAAACATACTCCAAGGTACTTTTGCTCATACGTAGCATAAAAGCCTCTTTTTCACTTACTCGGAAATACAAATTTCTTTTCAGGGATTTATTTACGTGTTTTTCTACTTCTTGCATAGTACTACTACTCTACATACCTCCATTTAACATCATTAGATTAATACAGGAATTTCACTTTAAAGTCAAGTAAAAAAGATTATTTTTCGAAAATTTCTTTCATAACCGAG
>CBDUQV010000069.1:0-9137 GCA_965369615.1 uncultured bacterium
TACTTCCTATCTCACTGGCAGTAAAACAAAACGGTCTGAACAGAATAATAGTACCAGAGGAGAATGCCGCGGAAGCAGCTATTGTAGAAGGAATCGAAGTTATCCCGGTAAAAAACATAAATGAGGCAGTACGATATTTGAATAAAGAGATTACTATTGAACCCTTTATTGTTGATGTAGATGAAATATTTAACAAGGTATCATTGTATGGAATGGATTTTTCCGAAGTAAAAGGACAGGCACACGGCAAACGGGCGCTTGAAGTCGCCGCCGCAGGAGGACACAATGTGCTCATGATCGGCTCACCCGGCTCAGGAAAAACCATGTTGGCAAAGCGGCTGCCAACCATACTCCCAAGACTGAGCATTGAAGAAGCACTTGAGACCACAAAGATCCATAGCGTTTGTGGATTTATGCCGCCTGAAACAGCACTTATAGGAACACGCCCCTTCAGGTCTCCTCATCATACCATATCTGATGCTGGTCTTATTGGCGGAGGAAGACCTCCCAGACCTGGCGAGGTTAGTCTTTCACACAACGGTGTTCTCTTTCTCGATGAGCTTCCGGAATTCAACAGACGAGTCCTTGAGGTATTACGTCAACCACTTGAAGATGGTCAGGTAACCATATCGCGGGCTGCCATCGCGCTCACCTTTCCATGCCGCTTCATGCTGGTTGCAGCGCTCAATCCCTGTCCTTGCGGCTGGTTCGGCGATGCGTTCCATGAATGCACCTGTACTCCTGCCATGATAGAGCGGTACATGGCCAGAATCTCCGGACCATTGCTTGACAGGATAGATATTCACATTGAGGTGCCACGACTCAGTTCCGCTGAGCTGGAGCAAAAGAAAGGCGGTGAAAGCTCTACGGAAATTCGTAATCGAGTAAACAAAGCAAGAAATAACCAGATAGATCGATATAAAGAGAAAAAGGGAATCTTCTGCAATGCGCACCTTGGTCCGAAAGATGTGAAGCAATTTTGCGTGCTCGACAATGAGTCGAACAAACTCCTGCATCTTGCGGTGGAGAAATTTGGGCTTTCAGCAAGAGCGTACGATAGAATACTGAAAGTAGGACGTACGATCGCAGACATTGATGACTCGAAAAACATTGAAGCGGAACATATATCAGAAGCAATCCAGTATCGCAGCCTCGATAGAAAATTCTGGCTCCACGCGTAAGTTCGAAGCAGAACTATGGAATGTACGATGGAAGATGAAAGATTGAATTTTCTGGAACAATAAATAAAGGAATTAAGTTATGTAATAAGAGAGAACGTAAAATATGGATAAAAAAACTTGAGGAGGGCTAAATGAAGAGATATAAAAGATTTAT
The DNA here is from genome assembly GCA_965369615.1 of uncultured bacterium. Taxonomy (GTDB): domain Bacteria; phylum Hydrothermota; class E44-bin80; order E44-bin80; family E44-bin80; genus SOKD01. The sequence goes on from CBDUQV010000069.1 coordinate 1,336, forward strand.
AAATATTTTCTGGTCTATTATCTTTATAACGTTCGCAGGACTTTTTGGGACAGGAATAATCACCACAGTCTATGCTCAAAATCCAGAAGTCGATAACCATTCAAGTTCCGTGAGAATTTCCTGGGAAGAATTCAAGAAATTTCTTAAAATAGATACAGACGAGATTACACTGACCTGGGATGAATTTAAAAAACTTTTGGCACAGACCGGAAGTGAGGTCAAGGTGGAGTACAACATCAAGGATGGAAAGGTGGTGCTCCAGCGTGAACAGTTCAAGAAGTTGCTTGACCAGATGAAAGCAGTCGATGTTGCTCCAATCGAACCTCCGGGTGATTACCTCATCACAAAGGCAGAATATTCTGGCATTATGAAAAGGAAAAGCACAACCTTCAGGGCTCGATTCTATTTGGAAATATTTAAGAAAGAGAGGAAAAATTATCCCAAGATCCGTTTACTGCCAGTAGGGGTTGCATTAAGAGAAATCAAGTTAGATAATGCACCAGCCCTTGTAATGATCGAAAATGGCTGGTATGTTCTTACGACAGATGAGATTGGCAAACATTTGATCGACTTAGAATTTTCTGTTCAATCAGACCTTGATAAAGGACCTGATATACTTAACCTTACTATCCATCAAACTGCCATTACACTATTTAAGATTGACATACCAATTGGGAATGCAACAGTAGAGATTCCTCAAGCAAAGCATATGACCATATCAAGGATTACGGGTCGCACAAGAGTTGAAGCAGTGCTCTCAACAACAAGCAGCATCCAGGTTAAATTACATCGTGCAATTGCAGCTGAGGTAGAGAAAAAAAGAGGACCTGCTAAGATCTATGCAGAGACTATGAACCTTCTCTCCATAGAAGACGACGCTTTGCGAATAACCACAAAGTTCAAACTGAACATTTTACAAAACACTATCTCTACTATTGATATATATGTTCCTGATGACTACAGCGTGCTCTATGTAAGAGACCAAAACTGGCAGGAAATCAGGGACTGGAAAACAGAGAAAGTAAAGGACAGAGAGATGCTTACAGTGCCTTTCAATGGCGAGAAAGAAGGTACTGTCATTTTTACTGTGGTATCAGAGAAGATATTTACCGAAAGGGAAAATGAAATTGAATTCAATGGATTTCAGGTATCAGGTGCCATTAGAGAGACTGGTTATCTGGGTGCAGAGAAAAAGAGTACTGCAGAAGCAGAGATTTTTAAAGCGGATAACATTGACAGGGTTGATATTCAAGAATTGCCTCTTGAACTTGTAAATATGTCTGCAAAACCTCTCATCTTTGGACTGCGGTATTTAAGGCACCCATTTCTTTTAACATTAAAGATCACCAAACATGAAGAACTTCCTGTCGTAAATACGGTAATAGATAATGCAAGCGTGATGTCGGTCTTTCTGGAGGAAGGGAAAGTAATAACAAGGATAGTCTATACTATGCGAAATACAGGGAAACAGTTCCTCGAACTCGAATTGCCTGAAAACGCTGAAATATGGAGCCTCTATGTTAATGGAAAGAGAGAAATCCCTGCAAGGAATGAAGAAGGAATGTTTATGCTCCCGCTTGCCCGCTCGGTAATTGAAGGTGAAAACATCGTTTCCTTTGATGTAGAGGTCCTCTATTATTATAAGAATCATACGTTCTCAATTTTAGGGTCAAAACGATTACAATTTCCAAAAACTGATGTAATTATCAGCAAAATGTTGTGGTCTTGTTACCTTCCCGATGAGTATCGAATCATTCATTTCGGCGGTAATGTTGAAAAAGAAAAGCTCGCTACTGGAATTAATCCCCTCTTAGGCAGAAGGCGAGTATTCAGGTATGATGAGGTTGGTGGATACAACAAGGCGTTGGGGAACTGGGAAAATCCTGATGAAGTGATTGCAGACAGAGAAATTAAAGACAAACAACGGTTTTTAAAGAGCGAATTCAAGACAAGTGCGCTCAATGAACCAGAAACATTCCACAGACAACTTAGAGAAGAGATTGATTTTGCTCAGAATATTCAGGGAGAACAACAAAAAGGAATTATCTCAGGCGGAACGGGAGGAATGGCACTTCTCAAAATAGAGATACCCACCTCAGGTCAACTTTATCGGTTTGCCAAAACCCTTGTAGAGGGGGAAGAACTGTATGTCGACTTTCAATATGTAAGTGGATGGCTTGGTGTAATTTTTAAAATTCTCATCCTTTTCATCGTCCTTTTTATCATTTATCTCCTGCGGTTAAAAATCAAAATCAGGTTTGTGAGGATTAAAGTGTGGGTCACATCTCAAAGCACATTCTGGAATCAGGTAAAAACCCCTAAAGGAGTCCGGGTTATTCTTGGAATCTGCGCCATCGTTTTCTGGTTTCTCTCTAAATTCCTCTTTGTCATTTTCGTTCTCCTCTTTCTGGTCGCCTGGCTTAGACCGGAATGGCTCTTTCGGCACAAGAAGAAAACGCCTGAAAAAGAACATCACCTCCGCAAGCATAAAAAAGCATGATTACGAATTTTCTGTTTTGCAGTAAAAACTATTTCGGAGAGGAAAAAGTGAAACAAAATAAGTATATTCAGATAAGAGTTATCGGTTTAGTCCTTTTAAGTATATTACTCATTATTCCTTTGCAAGCAGATAATGATGTAGAAAAGAAGAAATCGAGCAGCATAACCCTCGATTGGGCGGAATTCCAGAAGATTCTGAAACTCGATGTAGATGAGGTCAAACTTACCTGGGACGAATTTTCAAAACTCTTGTCAATGACGGGTTTTCGTTTCAAACCCGAATACAAGGTGGAAGGTGGAAACGTCATTTTAACAAGGGAGCAATTCAAGAAGCTCATCGATAAGATGAAACCACCCAGGCGAGAAGAGGTTACGCCACCTTCTGACTATTTAATAAGAAAGGGAAGTTACATTGGGATTTCGGGTAAAAAGAGTACAAAATTCACCGCTCTTTTGGAGCTGCAAATCTTCAAAAAGGAGAGGAAATCCTATTTGAAGATACCTCTTTTCCGTGAGGAGTTAGCTATTGAAGATATCCGTTTTGATGGAAAACCAGCTTCGATCATAACTGAAAATGGGTGGCATTACCTGAACACAGATGAAGTCGGAAAACATTCTATAAGAGTAAAATTCTCTGTTGAATCATCGCTGGACAAAGGAACCCCTGGATTAAATTTCAACATTCCCCATACCCCAATAACATATGTTATGTTAGATATTCCTAAAGAAGATATGGAGATAACTATTGCAAATGCTCAAGAACTGCAGATGAAAGCATCAAGAAATCACAGTATAGTCGGAGGATATCTTATTCCCACCTCAGAAATACGCATTTCCTGGAAGAAAAAAACTGTTACGATTGTCCATGGTCCTGCCAAGATTTATGCTGAACTCTTCAACCTTCTCTCAATTGAGGCAGATGCCATCAGGATTACTACCAAGGTCAAGATGAATATACTACAAAATAAGATTACTTCAATTACCCTTATCGTTCCTCCCGGTTATGAAGTTCTGGATGTTGTGGGTCAGGGAAAGAATCTCTGGAACGTAAGGGAGGAGAAGGGGAAAGAACTCCTTGATATCCCCTTTGAATATCCCATTGAAGGAAATCAAGAACTTACGATCAAGTCGGAAAAATTGCTGCCTGAAGAAACGATGGTAGCTGATTTCTCCGGGTTTGAAGTTGTGGAAGCTATAAGAGAATCAGGTTTTATTGCAGGAGAGGTAAAGAGTGATGCAGAGGCTCATGTTCAGGAGTTTGAGGGTTTAGATAGGATTGATTTTCAGAAAATACCCTCAGAACTCAGTGGACTCTCGTCCAGGCCAATGCTGTTTGCTTTTAAGTACATTCGTCACCCACATAACATCATAATAGATATTACAAAATATGAGAGAGCAGAGGCTTTGAGCGCTATAATTGATTACGCAAAAGGGACTACACTCTTTAATGAAGATGGCAAATTGGTACATCAATTCACATTTTCCATGCAAAACCTGTGGAATCAATTTCTAAAACTGGAATTACCAAAAGATGCAAGTGTCTGGAGTGTATACGTAGATGGAAAACGGGAGAAACCATCTAAAGATAGTGATGGTAAGATACTGATTCCTTTAGTTCGTTCTCAAAGGGAAGGTGAAGGAGGAAGTCTAAGGTCTTTTGACGTGGAGCTCATCTATTCTGAGCCCGCCAAAAAGTTCTCAATTTTCGGAAAAAAAGACCAGAGCTTCCCCACTCCCGATGTTTTGATTAACCGATTGGAATGGGATCTTTATTTGCCGGTCAATTACAAATATATCCATTTTGCAGGAAATTTGAAGAGGAGCGAAAAAACAATAATAATTGATGAATCACTTTTATTAGAAAAAGAACTTGAAGTTCCCAAAGGTGAACCTGCCGAAAAACCTCTCCCCAAAAAAGAGAAAAAACCTGTCTATCTGGGTGCAGTTGGCTTACTATCTGTGCGTGTGAATATACCTATTTCCGGGAAAAACTACTTTTTTTCCAAAAAGATTATTGAGCAAAGCGAACCTTTGAATATACGTGTCACCTATGTAGATGAAAGAGTTATATACTGGCTCATAGCCCTCTTTTCTCTAATAGCTCTCCTTATCTTATTCAAGATAAGGAGAATTTTCATGTCACCAATTAAAGCCCTTGGAAAATCCCTCTTTAAATCGCTTTCTTCAATGAAGAACTGCCTGGAACCCGGGGTATTACCGATCCTTATCTTCGTGATTTTGGTTATATCTGTGCTTCTGAAAATGCACAATTATCATCCTCTGATTTTTATAGTATTGACACTTCTCTTTGTCATATCACTGGTAAGATTATTTAAGAATCAATCCAAACAGGCTCTTGAGTTTTTATGCCGTCCATTAATATCCTCATCGATAATTCTATTATTGCTTGTATTAACACCTCTTGCATTAGTCAAAACTCGTTTATTTCAAGTTTTTGTCCCGCTATTCCTGCTTCTTTTTATAGCATTTATTGCATCAATAATAAGGTTAATTATAAGTCTGTTTGCAGCAAAACAGAAGCGAAAAAAGAAGTAAACCCCATCATTGCGAGCCCCGAACCGTATGGCGCAGGATGGATGATATTAAAACTCACCACCTTCTTCTCTCTCAAAATCCTCATCGTCTTGATCACGACGGCGTTCTTGTTTGTAATTATTAAAATTGTAAGTCAGGGTAAGCATGACCATCTGCGACTCCCGTGTGAATTCACTATGTGAATAGAAATTCACGCCCTCAGAGGTATAGTCATGTTTGCCCGTCCCGAAAATGTCCCAAATCGAGAGCGTTGCGGTGAGATTCTTACTGAAGATATTCTGCTTGATCGCAGCGCCACTGATAAAGAAACCTTCGCGTTCCCCCTGGGATGAAACCGAGGGGCTTCGGTATGTACCGCTGAATTGTAGGCGGGTTGCACTTCCCATCTTCCATGTATTATTGAACCGGGTACTCCAGTTGAAGCTTTCCCGCGAGAAAGCTTGCCCCTCCACCTCTCCTTCGATCCGATAATCATAGAGATTACCCATAAGACTGAGATTCCATATCTTGAATAAATCAAGATTGAGCATACCCTCTGTCCCAAGAGCGTAATCGGTGCCCACATTATCAATGGTATGCAAAATGACATTCGGTTGATAGACGCTCCGAATGCGCTCAACCTTATGGTGGGTGACCCGGTAGTACACCTCAGCAGAGATTGAATTCCTCCCCACATATTTTTGATATCCCATTTCGTATGAATCGATATATTCCGGTTTGAGATCTGGATTTCCTTTTCGGACATTGAAGGCATTTGACCAGGTTAAAAATGGTTCAAGATACCATCCCCTCGGGCGATCAATCCGTCGCGTGTAGCTGGCCATTAACTGGTTCCCTTTTGAGAACTGGTAGGATGTGTGCACCGTGGGAAAAACATCCCAGCGATCGATACCGAAATCCTCATTCTCCCCTATGAGTTCTATGAAACGGTACGTATACTCGCCGCGCACCCCTCCCTGGTAGCCAAATGATCCCACTTCCACGGAGTAGATACCATAGAGTGAGTGGATAATGCGGTCGTATGATGTTTCATGGCTGTAATCCGGCCTGTATTCGTATTGCTGCGTAAGGGAATCATATTCGTACATATGGGAAATATTGTCGCTCCATCTAAATCTACTCTGGGACCCCGCTTCGAATTTTTCATTTTCGCGCAATGGCAAGGAGTAGTCCAGCTTGGCTCGCACGTATTTGCCCGGACCCTCTTCCACAGACCTCTGCCCGTTGGTGACCGAATCGCTCATGGTCATAAGTTCATTGGTCGATTCTTCATCTCCGGTCCTTCCGCTGATGATGAATTGCCCCGAAAGTTCATGCTGCTCCGAAAAGGTATGCCGGTAGTCCAGGTTGCCGGAATAGAAGTATCCACCCCGTTCCCATGCACTGTTGCTGATATAGAGGTTATGCGAATCTCCCGGTTCTGTCCACTCGTCAAAATCGGTAACCGAAGAACGCTCCATTGCTCGATCACCATACCGGAATCCCGCGCTCAGTACATCACCACTGCTGATATACAAGTCAATCGCTCCTTTTACCCCATACATGAGTCGCTTGAAATTCGATTCACCGATTGATTTGACAATTGAAGTGGTATCCTGCTGGAATGTCCGGTTTTCCATCCGGTACTCACCCGGATAGAACCGTTTATTGTAGTCACTTCCAAACGAAAGATTGTATTTCTCCCTTCGCATGTTAAGCAGAAAATCACCGCCATATTTATCGTTCAACCCCCCATTTGCGTTTATAATGCCGCTTATCCCACTCAACTTCTTCTTCTTGGTAATGATGTTAATGATGCCTGAGATTCCCTCGGGATCGTATTTTGCAGAAGGGTTGGTGATGATCTCTATATCCTCAATCGAGCTCGCGGGGATCTGCTGCAGCACCTCATTCGGCTCCAGGACCGACGGTCTTCCGTCAATGAGAACGGTGAAATTCTCGCTCCCGCGGAGGCTCACGTTGCCTTCAATGTCAACCGTCACCGACGGCACATTCTCAAGCACATCGACCGCTGTCCCGGATATCGACGTGTAATGCTTACTTACATTGATTACCTTTTTATCAATCCTGAATTCAACAGCAGGTTTTTCATCCACAACCTCAACTCCCTCCAGGATGATTACGCTTTGCTTCAATGAGATAGTACCAAGGTTAATATGCATCTCTTCACGTATTATTTGTACAGGATCGACAGTTTTCACTTTATATCCCATAAATTTCAGCTACATAGTGTAAACACCGGGCTTGATCCCCGTTAGTTGAAAATTCCCCTCTTTATCGGTGACCGTACCGGTAATCTGGTCGTTCGTGGCTTTATCATACAACACAAAATTCACATATTCTATGGGTACCTTTAGCTCTGTATCAATAATGTTTCCCTTAATAGATCCCCCGAATTTTCTTCTTTCCTGATGTTCCTGCGAAGTTCCTTCGATTGCTATCGCAAATATCAAGGTGAGTAATATAACAACTCGCATTTTCATCATAATTTTCCTTTCATCAACATTTCCAAAACTGACCTTTGCAAACCACCCAAGTATCACAGATATTTCTCACGTTACCCACGAAAACTCTCTTTAAAATATAACCACTCTCACGTAATGTCAAGTACTCTTTTTGCTCTTCTTCCATAACTCCTTCTAATTAATACCCTTACATTCTGCTAAAAGTGTGTTGTACCCATAACCCTGTGAATGCTTTGGTGATCCTTTTCATGAAGGTTTAGATATTGAAATGGCAACTTGACA
>CBDUQV010000070.1:0-9082 GCA_965369615.1 uncultured bacterium
GTTAACTATCACAAATATAGTAAGTTACGCAACCTAAAGGTTGCGGCTACCATGCAGGAGTTTGCATTTTTGCACAATCTCTTCTCGGTGCGATATTTCTAAAAATTAATTCTTAAGAGGCTCACATGTTGTTGCACTACGAAGCCACTATCCATTTGGCTGATGTTGGGTTCCATTTTGGGAATCGAGAGTGCGAATTTTCCATTTCTGAAGTTTAAAAGTGCATCGTTCGTTTCAATGGCAATGCGTTTTTTTCGTGTAAGATTGAAGCCCATGGTCGCACCAAGTGGGAAACCAGAGAAAAACCCAATCGATACAATCTTCGAACCTTTTTCTTTGAGCAGCCAGCTAAAGAACGTACCAATTCCAGCGCCTACAATTGGTCCAACAGTTGCACCTGCGAGTGTTGCAAGGTATGAACCTCTTGTTTCTCCTCTATTTGAATAGAAGTAGACACCAATAGATGATCCAATTGTAGCTCCTGCCAGGGCGCCATAAAATGTATACATAGGGAAGTAGCTGCAACCATGTGGCTCCCGTTCATCTTTCAGGTATCCAATATATCCCCCCAATAAACCGAATGCTACACTGCCGCCAGCCCCAGAGAGCAGTTGCTCCAAAAAAAATTCCTCGGTGAGCGAGTCAACTGGGACGTATATATATGTCACAGCTGATTCACTTTCTACTCCAAATGTGTTTCGGCTGGTTGTGGTGAGAGAAAAAACTGCAATCGAAAGGAGAATAATAACTTGGTATTTCGGTTTGAGAAATAACATTATTCACTCACCAAGTGAACCAATACAACCTATACTAAGCTACTTTATCTTTATGAGTTTTTGCGTCCAGAGTTTTTCTCCAATTGCCATTTTGAGGAAGTAGACACCGGATGCCACGGGTTTATTCAGGTGTATGGCATAATAGCCGGGTAGATAGTGGCGTTATTCGACCGCAGCAACAAACCGTCCACCCGCATCATACAATCTGATACTGACAGGTGCTGGCTCCGCAATCTGAAAACGGATCCGTGTAGTGTGATAGAATGGATTTGGACTGATTGATTGTAGCTTGGTGATTGTGGGCAGTATTTCGTCCGCATCCTGAACAGCGGTCTGGGCAATGATGAAAACACTATCGCTCACATCAACCCCGACATTCTCTGCTCCGTCGTATCCTTCAACTTTGATGATGCATTCTGTTGAGGTCGTTTCGGGGATTGTCCATTGAAAGATAGAATCATCTCCGTCAATGTGTGCAACGAACAACGGGAAGGTGGAGCCTCCATCAAGAGAGAGTGTAATGTTAAGACTGTCTATGCCAACATTATCATCGGAATCCCATTGGATATCGTGTACATCATTCCATATCCAGATTTCGCCTCCGTTGGGAACAATCACGGTAATGGCAGGCAGTGAATCATCCCGTATCTCGAAGAATGAATCTGATTCATCCTCGGCAAAGTTCAGTTCGGCATCGAATGCTATGACTTTCATCAAGCACGTTGTTGAAGGTGTAGGTGGTACGATCCATTCGTACAGTGTGTCCTGAGCAGGAGGACTAGTGATGAATATCCAATCTCCTCCTCCGTTGATCGAATATTCAAGTCTAATGGAGTCGACACCAATGTTATCGGACGCTAACCAGGTAATAGTATCAATGGTCCCGATACTCAGTATTTCTCCACCATTTGGTCTGTGAACCTGGACAGCTGGCGGAATGCCATCACGAATGGTGAAGGGACTATCAGATATGTCTTCGCCACTATTCTCAAAACCATCAAAGGCAATGACCTTTACCAGACAATTGCTCGAAGGAGTTGGTGGTATGGTCCAATCGTAGCTTGAGTCGTTGACCTCACCGTTTGCGACAGGGATCCAATCTCCTCCTCCATTTGTTGAATATTGAATGGAAACTGAATCGATGCCGATATTGTCTGTTGCAATCCATTCAATGCTATTCACCTCCCCAATATTCCAGACTTCTCCCCCGTTTGGGATCGTTACGGCAACGGTTGGTGGAATAAGGTCGGAAAGTATAGTTGAAGCGTAGATATCCCAATTTGCGTTTCTGTCACTCTGCCAGAGAAGCCATATTTTTCCCGAATCATCGAGTGTAGCTTCGGGGAAGATATCCATGTTGGCATTGATAGAGACGTTCATGGAATCACCCCATTCTCCGTCCTTGTAATACTTTGCAAAGATTTCCCAATCGCCCGTTCTGTCGGATTGCCATATACACCAGAGGTATCCATCCTGGTCTACAGCAAGTGCTGGCTGCTCATCTCTTTCAGGATTGGTGGTTATTGACTGTGGTGCTGACCATGAAGCGCCGTCATAATGACTCTGGTAAATATCGGAATTTCCATTTCTCCATGTTGTCCATGCAACCCAGACGGTACCATCACCGTCAACGGCAATTGCAGGATCCTGGTCCTGCGCAATATTCCCGGTTACCCTGCGAATGTTTTCCCAGTGTCCTGATGATTCGTTGTAATTTTTCACATAGATATTTCTGTTTTCCTGCCATCGCTCGCTCGTCCAAGCAGTCCATGCCATTCCCGTGCTATCGGTTGCCATAGCTGGTTTATAGTCATTTGCGGAGCCAACGGTTACGGCAAACATTGGTTGCCATGAGCTTCCGTCATAATAACGGCAGTAAATGTCACCATTGAGGTGGTTCCATCGCTCAAGAGTTACCCATAAACGTCCACCTCCATCGCAGGTCATAGCGGGTGCAACGGCGTCGGTAGATCTACTGCTAATATGGTCAGGTGCATTCCATCCACCATCGTAAGAGCATGCAAAGATATCGTAGTTTCTTCCGTAACACCGTGCCCATGATAGCCACATGGTGCCCGTTGCATCAGCGCAGAGTGTGGGGTACCAATCCCAGTAAAGGAATGGGTCGATAATTTCGGGTGAGCTCCACGAGTTATTTTCATTATAGGAAACGCAGATTTCCGTTCTACCGTTTGACTGAGATCTCCCGGTTACCCATGTTGCCCATATTCTGCCGTTTCCGTCGACGGCGATATCACAGAATCCATCTGTTTCTGGATCCGTGTCAATGGGTTGCGGGGAGGACCACCGGTCAGCGGGATAGAGATTGAGCCCTTTTCTCCCTGACCTTGCGAAGACAGCCGAACCGCTTTTTGGTTTTAGAGCTGCATCTCCGCAGATAATCATGCCATAATACCAGGATACATCGTTTATGCCCCATATCGAAAACCAGTCTTTGAATGCTTCTCCAACGGATATCCCTCCTGCAAGTGGACCGTAAAAGTCATCGAAATGTCGCATACTTCCTACCTTTGAAGAGCCAATAACAAGGAGTGTATTCATTGGTCCAAAAATGTAGCACCCTCCAGAATAATTTTCTTCAAAGAAACGTGTTCCGCTGCATTGGAACAGATTGATGAATTGCCATTCAGGATTGGCGAACCATATCTCGAAATTGAAGCAGGTTCCTGCGTATCCTGATTGATTCTTGAACGTATTAGCCCAGGGCGAGGAATGGCTGCATATTTGCACCCACTCGTATGCGTCATTGAATCTTATCCTGAAATCTGAAGCAATCGTTGTGTTGTAAGTACGCACAACATCAACCGTATCATAGAGCAAACCCAGATCACAATCATTGTATCCATACCAGTCGTCATCAACATAGGCGAGTGCTTTCTGTGGAGTTGAATACCCGCCGGTCCTGTACTTATGGATTTTTGAAAGATATGAGTTGATCAGAGTGATTTCATCGCGCCATGACATTGAACCGGAAAAGATCCTGCATGTCCATATTTCAGGTGCTTTGCTGCCTGTATGGTTGTCGAACAATCCATCGCCATCGTTGTCGATCCAGTTGCCATCAAGGTCCATGAGGTAAAGGTCAACAGGAAATTCCTCTCTGCCTTCAGCGCTTGCGTATTCATACCAAGCAAATGGGATACTGCCGATGAGTATAGCACCTTCCAGTTCGTTGGGAAGCAGGGACAGGAGATGAGCGCGGACATCCGCAGCGGTTGTTCCTCTCATGGTGTCAAGTTGCACACTGTATCCCTCTGCCTCAAGGTCTGCTATGTACACGCCGAGCGAGTCGATCGTTTGTGTGTAGAGCGGGGCATAGAGCAGTATATTAATTAAAGGTGCCCGGCTGTCAGAGAGCGTTACATATGCTGTTTCAATGTTGAATGGTTCGTAGACGCTTCTGCTTTTCCATTTCATAAACGTCGTTTGCTGTCTTTCAAATGGGTCATAGTACTCTAACCGTTTTGTGTTCTCCCATGCCAGAAGCGTGTTACACAAAAGCAGAAAGGCAATAATCTTAAAAAACTTCATAATTGTACCCTCCTCGTGTAGCAATAAAAGGTTCATTTGTTAAATTGATGAAATCTGTCTTTTTAATCTGAGCAATCAAAAAAGATCCTTTTTATTTCCCTTTTTTAAGATATCCATTGAACCACTCAAGGATTTTTGTGAGCCTGTTGACTCTCCTATCAGGCCTTCCCACCCTTGATAATCCCTGTGGGAAAGTCCTTGGCTTTCACACTCCAACGCTTCATAGAGCCTTTATGCAGTAATACATCAATTGTAGTTGTTTTGGCGTGAGAAGTCAAGAAATTTCGGAAAATGCTTCCATTCAGGTTCTGAATCTTTCAACACTGTGTATTCGATAGGTTTTTTTGCTGTATTCATCAAGGAAGAGGTCGCCAACCTTTTTGCCAATCAATTCTTGTGCAAGGGGTGCAGAATGGGATAGAACCTCCTTATCAGGAAGCAGATCCCAGGGTCCAAGAATGAAGATTTCCCTCTTCTCTTTTCCCTTTTCATCCTTCAGTACAACGTGCGTACCGATGCTAACTTCTCCTTCGGTGAATGCAATTTCTTCTATCGGGTGGACTTTCGATAATTCATCTTTGAGCATATTCACCCTGTTGTTGAGCTTCCTCTGTTTCTCCTTAGCTGAAATGTAGTCAAAATTTTCACTCAGATCTCCCTGGCGTGCTGCTCTTCCTATTTCATCGCTATTCGCGGGGATTTTAACTTTGAGAAAATGGTCAAGTTCCTTTTGTTTTTTCTGTATTGATATTTTTGTAGCGTATATGTGCTGGATTGCCGCTTTTTCTTTCAGAGATGGATGTTTGGATTCTGCGATCTTTTCAAATGTTATCGTATCTGTCGATGTGATGTTGGTATTTTTCTTTATAATATCAACAAGTATGCTGATTTCCTCTTTTGAAGATGTTTCAAGAGTCCAGCGGTACATGTCAAAGCCATATTTTTCAAAGACCGATTTAGCCCGTATTCTCGTTTTTTGCTCTACGTCTTCTTTGCCCATGAATTCGATTACGGTTTCAAAGAATATGATTGGCTTGTTTACCCAGACGGGTTTTGTTTCTCCCTTCATAATGATTTCAGCAAGATACAAGAAACAGAGTGGGTTTTTGTGTGGCGTTTGATAGAGCTTGAGGAAAAGGTGTTTCGTATTCCCGGTTTTTTCAATAATCTTCAAAGCATGTGCCCTGAGCCAGTCATCTTTCGTATCGAGAAAAATCTTTTCTGCAAAGCGAATGTCCTTTTCCGCAAGAAACCGAAGGAGTTCTTTCTTATGAACCTTTTTTGGAAGAAAGCTGATAACGAATGCCTTTTCGTCATTTCCAATAGCACTGAAGATTTCATTGAGTTTGCTTTTTAATTGTTCTTTATCCTTTATCACATCGTGCCGGGTAAAGAGGAGTTCAACCTTCTTCTTCAGTGGAAAATCCAAAATAGTGAGCATTTCCTCGGCATGATGTGACCATTGCAGCCTCTCATCCGGGGTAAGCGTTTCTCTGGCAAGTGACACCAGCAAAGCTGCCCTTTTTTCATTATTCTTGATTGATGGAACATCTGTCACTGTTAATTCATTGCTTGTTAGCGTTCCTTGCAGGGAAAAGATGTACGTATTTCCTTTTCTCTTGATCTCTATTCCTTCGGATTTTGCACCCTTTTTTGCCTGTTCGAGAAAGGTATTCCACTCCTTTTTTTCCACAATATCCTTAAGCAGATCCTGTAGTCTCTTGTGCGAAAGGGGATCCTCTTTCTTGAGTATAAGTGCAATTAACCGAATCGGATTTTCATCTCTGAGCGTTTCGAGATAGTCGCGTTTCTCTCTCTTGAGAACCAGAAAATTGTCTTCTTCCAGCGGAGTGAGGATTTTGAAGGCGAGATCGAGCTCAATTGCATGATTTGGGTGTGCTGCAAAATCAACAAATATTTTGTTAAAGAGAAGATCAACAGCTTTGATCTTTCCCATATCCCAGCTTTTGTGCAAAACGTATCTGCCCGGACAAAAAGGGATGAGTTTTTCGAACAGGTTAATGGCATCCTGGGTATCTTCACTTCTCCGTATATTCGCTTTCTCAAGGAAATTTTCTATTTCTGTGCATTTGCTGTAGGTGCAACGGTAAAAACCTTCCAATCGTTTCCGTGTCTGAGTGTTGGTATTGTTTATTTCAAGCATTCTCTTTGCAATGGCAATTGTATCGGAGGTAATCGACTGCTTTTCCTCGAGGGAGAGAAGCAGGAGGTCAAGTAATGTATATGCCCTCTCGTTTTCTCCAAGTGCTACCATTTTATCGATGATTTCACGGGTAAACTGCATTTCGGTCGATTCAGATTCGATCATCTGCATCCAGGCATCTTCAACTGCTTCAAAATCCTTTTTATGGAGTGACTGAGAAAGTAAACGTTTGGTCCAGGTGAGCAATTTTTCTTCATTGTGTTTCTTTTGATAATAGGTTATTAATTTTTTGGAAAATTCCTCAGGCTGGTTTTCTCCTCTGCCAAGTATTTCCCAGAAGGGAACTGCGTCATCTTCGTTGTTAAGTTTCTCAAAGGCGAGTACGATCGTTCTGATGACATACCGGTCATCGTTTCCCTGTTCATAAAGTGTACGTGCATTTGAGAGGAGGTGGTCCCAATCCTCGGCATCTTTTAGCTTTCGAAGATTTTCCTTGTAATCCATAACTTTTTTGTATCACTCAAAAATTCCAAAGTCAAGGAGAAAGTGGAAACTTACCTGCTCGTGGAATGGCAGGTTTTGATGATTATGATAAATCCCTTTGTATTTTGGGGTAAGACTCCGAAATAAGAGTTGTGATAGTTCAGGCAGATATCCGGCTTCAACCTATTGCAAAAGGGGAGCACAGGGCTCCCCTTTTGGCGTTTAGTGCAATACGGTTATTTTTCGCGTAAGCGATCTGTCTCCAGCAGTCAGTTGATAGAAGTATACTCCCTGCGGAAGTTCCGTCGTATTGAGCTTCGCCGAATGCAAACCTGCGCCCCTTTCCTCATTAACGAGTGTCTTGACTTCTCGTCCGGTCAGGTCGTAGAGCTTGAGGGTTACGAGGCTCGCGCGTGGCAGGGCGAAGTAGATCTTTGCAACGCTCTTAACAGGGTTCGGCTGTGCCGGCAGGAGCGAGAGTGCATAGCGCTTTCCGCCTACTTCTTCGCTTATTCCCTGAGCTGAAGACGAGTATGCCCTGATGAGCAGTTCCGCCTCATCCTTGCTGCGGTAGGGAGCCCATGATCCGGTATATTCCAATGCGCAGCGTGAGAAAGGACCGGAATCCTCGAGGATCATCCGTGGGAAGCTATCGCCTACCTGGATAAATCCACCGTAGAACTTACCCGAAGTGATGGTACCGGAACCAGGAGGTATGCTCATTTTGTAGTAATTAAAGCCACTGCCTGCGGGCACGAAGATGGTATCGGAATGGAGGATGGTTCCCGGCGAGCCACCCGGTCCGTCATCGTCCATGAAGAGCACCGGCATCTGACAATTATTCGTTGATGACACCGTCACCAGGATGGAGTCTATGGTAATGGGATACTGCGGGGGATTGAATTCCTGTCCCCAGCCGCTCCCTGCGGTATACCAGTAGGTAGCCAATCCCGAAGAGGGATCTGAGTCGTACATAAGCCACCCGGGAAGCGTAATTGCCTGGAGCTCAACATCCTTCGAGTTATTCGTGGGATTGATGTCCCCTCCAAGCTGTGTTTGGATGAATGCAAGATAATTATCCACCTGCGGGGGTGACCAGTTGGGGGTGAAGTATAGCGTTGTTTCAGCGCCCGCGGTGAGCCCGCTCACCGTAATGGTATCGGCGAAATGCGTGGCATAAGTGGTATCCCATACCGTGCAACGAAGCTCGAAGGAACCAGCATCTACATTGCCCACATTGATGATATCCGCTGAGAGTGAATAGTTATCTCCGGGGAAAAGGAAGACACATTTGCTTCCTTCCGATATGGCGTTTTTGACACCGATGTCAAGCGCCTGGTATGATGTTGAGTCGGGTGGGGTGAAAAGCACCGCATAATCCTGCAAACTATTGGGGTTAAGGTTGAGGAACACCTGCAATCCAACGTTAGCAATCACGTTCTCGATCCCGCCACAATCGGTACCGTTGTAGAACTGACCTGACTGGTCACCGTACATGAAATAGATGCAGCTGTCCGCCCTTGTCATAATAATCTGGAAATCATGGGACCCCTCAGGACCTCCGATATTCCAGGCAGCAACGTTGATGAATGAAACGATGAATGTATCAACATTGTTGGAGTAGTAGTAGCATGCTGCACTATCGATGCCCTCAAAAAGAAGGTCTGCTCCGAGTGGGATGAGTAGATCGTTTGGCGCATTAGTGCTCGGAATGAAAAATCCGCTTCCTCCCTGTGGCGTGTACACCTCGGCGTCTGAGAAGGAAATTGCACCATTCGAGTTGACCCAGAACTGGTTTACCATGTACCAGTAATAGGGGAAATCGAAGCCGATGGAAAACGGACCTACATTGTTATCATCGAAGAGCCCGGTTACTTCTGTCCCCACACCGGTAATGTCGATCCAGTTAAAGGTCGGGCCTCCCGATTCATCACTGTCAATCCAGGTGTAGCCGTAGGCGTCAGGTCCGCCTGTTCCCCGGTAGGAATACCCTCCTTCGCTCTTTTCAAATGAACTCTGTGTGGCGAAGAGAGATACTGCGAAAAACAGGGAAAAAATACAAAAAATTGCTCGCAGCTTCATTGTACCTCCTCTGAAAAAGACGTTG
>CBDUQV010000071.1:0-8859 GCA_965369615.1 uncultured bacterium
TGCTAACGCCATAAAGATTTCTTGCACGTACATGCCAGTATGCCTCTCCTACAGTCCAGTTGTTTACCGGAACAACGGTATCCTGCGGTGAAGCAGTTGAATCCCTGATTATAATAGTGTTGAACAGGGAATCGGTTGCTATCTCAAAGAAATACTTCTCCACATATGCAAAAGGATCAGGAATGGTATGCCACATCAGCAGGAAATTCCTTGCTACCCATCCATTATTTGGCGGAAAAAATGGCAGAGGTGGCGATGTTGCCCGTACGCGAAAATTCCAGATCGGGACAAGAAATTGCCAGTTCCCGGCGCTATCAATAGGAATAGCTGACCAGAAATACTCATCATCCCATAAGGTATCAGGCAACGTCATCTGAGTATCCAGACCAGTTGAATAAAAATGTGTTGTCGTATCAAAACCGGGTATGGTATCAAGCGCAACAATATATGTCATCATTCCAGCACCACCAGAGTCAATTGAAGCATGCCACTGGAAGAACGGGCGTCGATTAAGCACCACAGAGTTGCTGTCCGGAAGCAGCAGGACTGTTGGAGTAGGTGGTGTCCTGTCCATACGCAGCAGCACAGAGCTGTTATTATTGAAATCCACATATCCTCTGCCGTCCATGAGCCAGATAAAAAGCGGATCACCACCCTCAATGGTATCCTGTACCATAAAGATAACGGAATCAGAAGAGAATGTATCTTGAACAGTCTTGGTTGTATCAAAATTGTGTGTGGGAGGAGATCCCAGTTTGAAAAGAATCAATATTATTTCAGAGGGATCGTACGGCTTTATAAAGGTTATTCTAAAATCAACCAAAGTGTCCCAGGGGCTGGGATTACCTCCGTTTGCCAGAAGATTTTGCGGGGCATCGGGTGCAGCAGCAGGAACGCTTCGCGCAAATACCGTGATGCGCTGCAGGGTATCCGGACTGTATTCCCATGCGCAAGAGATACTTGTTGTATCCCAGGCAGCAATCGATGATTCATTATTCCTGGCTCCGTACACTCCAATATAATCTTTATAAGGAACAGGATTCCCCTTTCTAAGGACGGTAAAAAATGTGACGTCCTTGAGAAGGAATTCCTCACTCCGGTACGATATGTACATATTTCCATCTTTGTCAATGAAGAGTGAAGGTTGATCCTGAAGGTGCGGTTCGCTATCAATAACTGCATTTGTGAATCCAGGTGCATTTGAAATGCGCGCTTTTGCCAGACGGATATCAAGGTTTCCGTTTCTATTGTCGGTATAAGCAACATATATAGAATCTGCAAACAATGCAAGGGACGGTTGAGAATGACCAGCCGGGTCAGGATCAACAATGGTAGAAGGTGCGTAGCTTGCGCCGCTATCAAAGGATACAGCAAACATTATCCGTGGACCAACAGACGCATCTTCCCAGACAATGGCAACGGTATCGCCATCCCTGCTCATATCGAGAGAAAAATCGAACTGCTGGATCTGAGAAACACCACCAATATGCAGAGGAGAGGAAAAAGTACTCCCGCCATCGAGCGAGCGGGATATAAAGAGTTTTACAGAGTCGATTGAGGCGGTATCGTAAAATGTTGTCCATGCAACAAATACAAGTTGCCCGTTTCGGGAGACCTTTACCTGAGGCATAAAATCCGTGAGCGAATCTGCAGTTACCTGAATGCTTGGCAGAAAACTCAAGCCTTCATTAACAGATTTTGCAAAACGGATATTAATATCACCAAATCTAAAGTCAGACCAGACAAGGCATGGATTATTTGCTCCATAAACAGCAACAGAAGAAAAAGCTTTCATTGGATTTGACGGATCAGGCTCAACAGGAGGGAGAAAGTTGAAACCACCATTAACTGACTTAGCACAGAACACCCTCCGTTCTGATACAAAGAAATCCGTCCATGTCAGGAATAATGTATCCCGATTTGCAAGCGCAATGTGAGGACTCATCTGAAAATAGGAGATTGTATCAACAAGAAAGAGTTCAAATTCAAGAGGGAGCGAAAAAACAGATACAACACCGATAAACATAAAAAGCACAAAGAACACTATTCTCTTTTGCATGCTTTATTGTACAATTAATAGAACAGGATGTCAATACTTTTCTAAATACCCGGCATATTTACACCAACCCTCATCTTTAAATTTAAATAGGGACACATCCTATTTAAAATGGAGAAGAATGAGATCAGGTCTTCATATTTCACATAAGAGGATAAAAATTCGAATACGTCCCTTATGCCCTCAGTTTTACCATGATGCAGGCACCGGACACTGCCTTAATCCCCAGTTCATTACACTTCTGCAGATTTTCATCATTGTATGTTCCCGGTTGAAGCCACATAATGCTAATTCCTTCAGCTTTACACTCATCAATGAGTTTGTCAGTCACCTGAGGTGGAACAACTGAAACAACAACTTCAGGTTTATCAGGAATTTCTGCAATTGTTGGATAACAGATAATTCCATCAATATCCCTGTATCGTGGATTCACAGGATACACAATCTTGTCATAATTCAAGAGCGTCTTAAAGATTTGATACCCGAATTTCTCTTTGTTCTGTGTTGCGCCAACAACAGCATATGTCTTGTACTTCTCTAATACTTCTGCGGGATCCATTCTTGCACCTCCAGGACTTCCCTGTTCACTTCCAATACTCAGGATGAAAAGAATCATGAGTAAAATAAGAAGTTATGTTCTCAGGCAAACCCTGTGTAATACCATTATGTGCTGAGCATTTTCCTATTACACGGGGTAAAGCCTGTGCCACATACTGATATTTAAAATCTGAAAGGATCCAGAGAGGAGCGTAAGCCGGATTCTGTTTTGGATGGTCATCTATCTATGCGACCCACCCGAGGGTCAAACGAGCAGGACAACTCTCCCCTCCTATTCGGTCTTGCACCGGATGGGGTTTACAAAGCACTCCATATTACTATGAAGTCTGGTGTGCTCTTACCACACCGTTTCACCATCGCCTGTGTCTTCAACAAGACCATCGGCAGACTTCTCTCTGTTGCACTTTCCATCGCCTTGCGGCGCCTCTGCGTTACAGAGCATCCTGTCCTGAGGTGTCCGGACTTTCCTCTCCGGTAAGTAAATACAAGAGCGACCATCTGCTCCTCTCCGGATCTAATGAAATATAATGAGAAAGAACAGTAATGTCAAGTAATTAGTATCTTTTTTGTTGATATGCGCACTTATGGTATTTCAAGAACACCAGCACCATTGATGCTGCTTTTCTTGAGCAATTGAAGAGCCCTGTTCGCATCCTTGAGGGGGAATACCGTTGTTGCAGGCTTAATGGGGATTTTCGCAGCAATCGAAAGCAAATCCTCCCCATCCTCTCTCGTACTTGCAGTCACGCTTCGCAATGTTCTCTCATAGTAAAGATGCTTTTCGTAGTCAAGTCCAGGGATGGGTGTCATGTATATACCGGCAAGTGCGCAGGTTCCGCCCCTGTCAAGATTGCCAAGAGCAAGGGGTACAATCTCTCCAGCAGGTGCAAAAATAATCGCGCTGTCTTGTTTCTCAGGAGGTGTATCTGTTGGTTTTCCTGTCCAGACAGCCCCCAGTTTTATTGCAAGATCTCTATGTTCAGAGCTTCTGGTAAATACAAAGACCTTGCACCCCCAGAAAACAGCAATCTGTATTGCGATGTGTGCGGATGCGCCAAATCCATACAAGGCTAACCGTTGTCCCTGCTTTATTTCGCTCAATCGCAATGCTCTGAAACCAATAATGCCAGCACATAACAGGGGAGCAGCTTCCCTGTCATTAAACACATCCGGGATTGCATAGGCAAACTTTTCATTAATAACAGTGTACTGGGCATACCCCCCGTTCACATGGTAGCCAGTAAATTGCGCATCAGCGCAGAGATTTTCGCGACCGGTTTTACAGTAAACACAACTACCACAGGTTGCATGCAACCACGCCATCCCAACTCGCTCACCAATACCAAAGCTGGATACACCACTCCCAACCTTTTCAACGAAACCAATAATCTGATGTCCTGGAACAATTGGTTTTGTAACGAGCGGCAATTCACCCTCAACCGTATGGAGGTCAGTGTGGCATATTCCGCAGATAAACACATGCACCAGGATTTCGCCGGAACCCGGCTCAGGAACAGGGAGTTCGGTGTACACTAAAGGCTCCGTGTCAATAGTAGCCGGGGATGACAGCATCATCGCCTTCATTTTGTATCAACTAAGAATTCAAGGGGTCAGGTCTCTGAATTATCTGAGTGTGACGACCTTTTCCGTAAACTCGCTATTTGCTATTTTCACCCTCACGAAGTACACACCACTTTTTGCCATATCGATCCGTTCGGTGTGGGATCCGGCTGAGCTTCTCGTTTTATGTTCTCGAACAAGCCGCCCGGTAGCATCAAATACGGACACCCGTACATGGTCTGCTCGGGGGAGAAGATAGGACACATGGATCGCCTTCAGATCAGAGTAAATGTCACATGCGACCTTCGCCTGCCTTTGCTCATCCTGGCTCACTGCCACGTATGAAACAAGCACCTCCTCGATATTGCTGTAATTGCCCCACCCCCTGCTATTGTGTCCCATCACACGGTAGTAATGCGTCCCTTCGGGCACACTCGTTACGGTATAAAAGGTATCGGTAATACTTGAAGAAATGGTGGTTATAGTTCCAAAAAGCGGGACAGGAGAGATATCATCAACATAGAATCCTTCATCAAGGGTGTTATCATCGGTCATAGCCCTGAGACGGAAATAGAGCGCTTCACCGGCCCACTGATCAAGACTGTAGCTCTTGTAGATCCATCCGCCAGAGGTGCTTGAATACCGTTCATCAAGCTGCAACCATTCATTCAGGTCTCTCGAAACCTCAGCAACCGCTACATCATAGTTTGTTTCAAGATCGTACCAGCACCAGAAGCTGAAGGAATCACCTGATGAGACAAAATAGGGATGCTCCGTCATGGCAACATTTGCGATATTATGTGCTGAGCCTGAGAAGAGGCTGTGATTTGCGCTGTGGTATCGCGTTGTTGAAAGGGAGAAACCATCCAGTACCCAGTTTCCGGTTCCAGACTCAATATCATCCAGACTGAGCGAGTAGTTCTCCAGATGATCGAGCTGCCACATGTCAGGATTGCTGTACTGCGACAATACCGGCGACCAGTGCAGCGTAAATGAGTCCTGTGCTACCGTATCCGGCGCGACAAGGTCCGGTGAAGGAACATCAGCAGGCACAAAATCCCGGATGCTGTCCGCAAGCTCGGCAAGATAGAGTGCTCCCTTCCAATTCTCCCGTGCAATGTAATCAAGGTCACCTGTGGATTGATAGAATGAAGTGCCAATCTCAATGGTAAAAGCCAGGGCAGAGGTGCCCCAGACATAATGGTGCATACCGTACACCCATGTCCTCGTTGTTCCTGAATTGGGATAGAGGCTTCCTGATGCGACATAGTACCCGCTCCCCAACCGATGGATCCGTGAGGCAATCCCCTGGGCGGTTTGCGTGTACAGAATGCTATCCGGCGTCTGTTTGGAACTCGTATATGCCCAGGGCCAGATAACCTCCTCAGCATAACTGTGGTACGAAACATTCGCGTTGATATCATGCGTTCTATGGAAGTCCTTCATATTACTAATGCAATTAGACCAGCCGGCATACGCACCACAAAAGGTTGAGTGACTGGGATGGTTCGTGATCGATCCGTTAACAGGGACAGAACCCCAGTCACCATGGGGATCCTCATTGAGGGCGCCATTGTAGTTCCGGTTGGGATCGGTCCCCCGGTAGCCAAGATACATCTTTCTGCATTTTCTCCACATGTTCTGCCCGGGATAGTCGTATCGGTATCCATCAACGTTGACGATCGGGATAATCCAGATCTCATTGTTATCCACCAGAGCGGTGATCTGCGGATCACTACCGTAGCCGCTCGTTAGGGTATCCGCGTAGAACAGCATCGTTTCTATCGTCGCCCACTCGCGGGCGTGATGAAGACCGTCAAAAAGCACTCCGGGTTCTGCATCCTCCTCAACCTGGGGATTATCAGAAACCTTCAATGCATATATCCAGTATCCCTCATGGCTCAAACCAATCGAATCGAGCATGCAGAGCGACGGGTAATTGGTCACGAAATTGCGCAATATTTGGACCACCTCGTTATAGCTATGGTATTGACCGCGAAATTGCTCTTTGAGCAGATCCATATCTTGTGCAATCACTTCGCTTTGAAGACCGCTTGAAATAACAGAAGCATATTCTTCAGGGGAGACAACGATATCAAAGTACTCCTGATATCTCCTGCCAGCTATATCGAGTGTCTTGAGCTCGATCCTGCTCAAATCCCGATAATCACTTGTGTAAACCCTGACGAGCATTCTATTGGAGTTCCCAATACTACAAAAGAATAAAAGGGAGATAAGGATTGTCTGTGCCATCTATCCTCCTTGTTTTATTTCACTATAGTCAATTGGTGTTTGCTTGTCAAGGGGAAAATGGTCAGAAGAGAACTGCTTTTTTTACCGTGGCTCCCGTGCTGGTAGCAAACCTTACAAAATAAACACCGCTTCTCCGCACATTCCACACGATGCTCTGGTTGCTTTCAACAGATGCATCTCTTACGCACCTTCCCGAAACATCGAATAATGAAACGACCCCTCCTGAGCCGGAGGTAATAATAGTCAATGACTTCCTCGTCGTCACAATAGAGAAGATTATCGCCCGTTTATTTCGATCATCTCTGTGTTCCTCTATGCCTCCGGGAAGAAGATTCACCTGCTTGAGTGCTTCAATATTGTTGCCATAGGTATCAAAGAGATGACACCGGAGTTCATAGTAGGAGGGTGTGAGATTATCCGTATTCCAGTAGCCAAGAGTACTTTGGAAGACCGGGCTATGATGCGTGGAATCAAAGGGGATCCACGCAGAATCGCCCAGAGCTCTGTATGAAAGCTCGTAGCGGTCAAATTCATAGGGGTGATGCGGTCCGGGCAGGACGATTGCTGTTCCCATGACGGGGACAAACTCATACGTTTGTGCGGTGGAGGGCCCGGTTACTGCATCAATAAAGACCAATGATGTATCGAAGACCTGAGGTACATCCGGTATGCTAACGTTAATAAGAGCCATTACGGATGATCCGGTTGCCCAGATATTACCGAGAAGAATGGAAGAATACCCAATCACAAGTACGCTACGGCATTTAGTTATGACATCGCACATCATTGATGAGAGAAAGATGAGCCCAAGTGAATTTTCGGTGGTTTCAATATGTCCGCCGCTGCCATCACAGAAGGCGTTTTGAATCAGAAAATGTGCATGTCCCATTCCCAGAGCTTCTCCAAAAATGCAGCTCTGCACTTCGAGATAGGACGAATCTGCAGGATAGAAACTCCAGGTATTTATATAGGTATTTATAAGATGGTAGACCCTGTCCTGGAGTGGCAGGATGAAATCATTGTAGGTAATCCCATTAACAAGCCCCGAAACACTTGAAGAATCGGCATTGAACATAAGCCCTGTTGTTCGTACCTGTGAATCCCTGATGGTAACATCGCTTCCAGAAAGGGGAATCATTCCCCACATAACATTCGTGCAACTGTCAACTTCAGTATGATACGCCAAACCAGATACAGTACCCAAAGTTGAATCAAATACGAATCCATTTATGGTGTCCTCATCGGGAAAACTAAAATCGATGATTGATGAATCGGGGAAGAAAAACCATACGAGCAATGTACCCGAATTTTTAAAAGAGGTGAGGCTCTTATCCGTGAGAAGCCATTCTCCAGCCATATCCACATTGCGCAGGGAATCAATTGAATTTCCCATTACGACGGCAGTTGTAAAATCTCTATTGTCCAAATTCTCCCAGATTAGATGTGCATCACCTATGGTGAGAAGATTTATTGGAAAACCGTTAAAGGTGGTCGTGGTATTCCTCATAATAAAGGCAGAACTGTCTGCTATGAACATAATAAAATGGTAGATATAGTCCTGGAGAAAATGAACCTCTGAACTATCACAATCAAATATTCCCTGATTTGCCAATGTAATATTGCCCTTTATTGAAAGATTGGCATTACGCAGGAGCATCACCCCATCATTTATTATATAAACGTCCATGGGTATATCATAAATGCCACTGATAAACAGGGTTTCACCCGGAGTATCTCCAATCACCAGACTATCTTTTCCCCAACGAGGGTCCCCATGCAGCGCAACCAGCCCTCCAATTGTCAATTGGTTTTGCTCCGCATAGTGGACTGTATACGGTTTCTCAGTATACTGGTTCGAGAATGTATCCATTGCCTTATCAAAATCCGACTGATACGAAGGGGCTGAAACCAACAATAAGAAAACAGTTAGGTAAGACATAATCCCTCCTTAGGCAATCTATTGCCCAAAAATTCCTATTTCTCTGAATCCACCTATCCCGATGCTGCTATCTTTTGCCTGTAATTTCACGTATCGACATTGTTGAGAGAATCCTTGAATTACAGATCTCTATCAGAAATTTTTGTAAAATGCAATGCCAAAACCATCATCCTTCAGTTTCAGGTTGAAACCCGTTTCCTTGTACTTTGCCCGACGGATTATATCCCTGTTGTGAGCATTTGCCTGATGGTATGCATCGAATATTTGCCAGACATGGATGCCAATTGCCGTAAGAATCATTGCATTTCCTATATTTTTCTTCGTCTCTGTCGTTTCTGTTACAATGGTCCGTTCACCCTCTAAATAGACGGTATCACCCTCTGCAGAATCGATAACCGCATAAGTAAATTTCTCCTTCAGCTCCCCACGAAAAGCTTTTCCCCCCCCAATGAGCGCAATCTCGCTAACAAGGATACCTGCTGCACGCCAGTAC
>CBDUQV010000072.1:0-8693 GCA_965369615.1 uncultured bacterium
CCGTAAAGAACAATCACAGAAGAAAATCTCAGAGGCAATAGAAGGCGAAAAACTCACGCTTCTCACCGGAAGTATTCCATTCCCGGATAATGACGAAAAGGAACGTGTTAAAATCAATATACTGGACATTCTCAACACAGAGTATGGTATTAAGGAAGAGGATTTCATCAGTGCCGAAATCGAGGTAGTTCCCGCATTACCAGCAAGGGATGTTGGATGGGATAGAAGCTTGATCGGTGGATACGGACAGGATGATAGAATCTGTGCCTATGCATCATTTATGGCAATCAAACAGATCGAGAACCCAATGCATTCCACAATTGTTCTTTTCGTTGACAAGGAAGAGATCGGCAGTGTTGGCGCAACCGGTGCTCGATCCCAATTTTTGATTGATTGCATTCGTGAGATCATTTTACGGAAAGGAAAACCATCAAACTTCGATATGGTAAGGAATGTATTGTGCAGTTCAAAAGCCCTGTCAGGAGATGTAAATGCGGCTATCAATCCAAACTATCAGACTGTACTGGAGAAAGCAAATGCTGCCAAACTCGGATACGGCGTTGTGTTAACAAAATACACTGGCGCCGGAGGCAAATATGGAACGAACGATGCATCAGCTGAATTTGTAAGCGAAATAAGAAATCTTTTCAATGCGAACAAGGTCATCTGGCAGACAGGAGAACTTGGCAAGGTAGATGAAGGAGGAGGAGGAACGGTATCTGAGTTTATTTCCCAACACGGAATTGAAACAATCGATTGCGGAACAGCAATACTCGGAATGCATTCCCCTTTTGAAATCTGCAGCAAGGCTGACCTTCACGAAACCTACAAGGCATATAAGGTTTTCCTCAAATCATAAATTCCAAAATAGATACGAAAGTTGTTCGCCAATAGAGATTACAATTCTACTGGGGAATGGTCTCCGCGGTTTTTCCCTTCAGGATTACCGGGGTAACGTACAGGGCATGCTCCGGACAGATGTAGACGCATCTTCCGCATCGTATACAATCCATATCTGCAAGATTTTTGTAAATACTGATATCCATTGGACAAACCTCTCTGCACAAATTGCAATCCTCACAAGCAAATGTACCTTCTCTTCGATTTATCCGGAGCAGACTCACCCTGTTAAAAAGCGCAAGAATTGCTCCAAGAGGACAAATAATCCTGCAGAATGGTCTCTTTGCAATTACCGAAAGCCCGAGAATAAACGCAAGTATGCCGAGTTTTGTGAAATACAACCATCCAATAAGATGTCTCAGGTCAGCAAGACCGCCCGTTTGAGGATTCCAGGCAATAATAGGAATCCCTCCTTCAAGAATTCCAACCGGACACAATTTGGAGAACCAGGATTCGTGCGTGAAGTAAGGAAGAAGTATTGCGGCAATGAGAAGAATAGCAAATTTCAGATAGGAGAAGAATCGTGGTATCCGTATCTTGAATGTTTTGATTTTGTACAGAAGGTCTTGAATAAACCCAAATGGACACAACCAACCGCACGGAGCTCTCCCTACAGAAAACCCGGTGATACCAAATATTCCAATGAGATAGAAGGGCATCGCATGTATGGAAGCGTAATGCTGTAAACTTCCTATCGGGCAGGCAAATCGGGCAAGAGGACATGCATAGCAATTAAGAACAGGACACGGAAATCCCTTCAAGACACCCTGATAGATTGCTTTCTTTGGTATCGCATAGAAATAGCTGTTGACTCCAATGGCACTTAAGATCTGGACAATAATTCTTTTCATATCTTAGTTTGCTATGCCAATACAGGAAAGACAGAGGAGCGCAGCATTCATGAGAACCTCCTGGAAATCCTTAAGTTTTAGTCCATAATAAATAAGGAATCCAAAAACTGCAAATCCAACACCAAAGAGCACATACCGTTTCATTGTCTTTCTATATGTCAAAATAAACATAATGTCAAGAAAAAATAAAAAAAGAGGGGACGGTATTCCCTGTCCCCTCATAACTTTTCAAAGATAAAAACTTATTCGTCGTCCTTTTCAGGAATCACATGTACACCCTTTGGGTCTTTCCTGGCTTCCTCGTAGTTGAAATCAGGACTCTGATCTTTTGTATGGCAGCGTGTACATATCTCCTCTGTTTGTTCGAAGAGCCCATTTGCAATCGATTTCTCGTGATCTTTCATCACTGAGAATTTCTTGTATAAACTTCCCGGACCGTGACAGTTTTCGCATTGAACACCAACAAGATCAGGAGTATCGGTTGTATCCACAAACCCGCCTGGGCTACCATATCCTGTTGTGTGACAGGCAAAACATGAAGTATCTGCCAGTCCCGATGAGTCGAGAACTGCTTGAAAACCGGTGAAGTGTGTCGTCTGCTTCCATGAGTTGTAAATCTCCTTATGGCAGGTCTTGCATTTCTTATAACTGACGTATTCAGGCTTTGCTGTCTCTTCTTCTTCAGCACTCAGAACAATAAACAAAAAAATCGACACCAACAAAAGAATTACTAATCCACTTTTATTCCTGAGCATCATCTACCTCCTTCTATTCTCAAATGTATATCAATTCATATTTCTTGTCAAGGGAAACTTTGAGATTTTTCATTTCATTCAATTACGCCTTTGTATCTATACTCCCTTTGTACGTAAATGAATGTTGTTTCAGTTTTGCGAGTAAGCTTCCATTATGACTGTCGTGGTTCTTACGCCAATCAAATTGATCTCCTGTCCTTCTTTGAAAAATCGCTTGATACTTTTTTTGTATTCCTTATCAGCATTTCTCTTCAATTCCTTTCTCATCTTATCAAAAATCATTTCAACCCCTTCCTCATAGGGATTTCCGTATTTCTTCAAGCTTTTGCCGTATTTCAGGAAGCCCCAAATATTTCCATATACCTTCAAGTATCTCGCATGGGTACTCTTCACAGTAAGCACAATTTTTGACACCTTTCTCCAGACCGCAACATCTCACCTTACATGCTGAGCAAAACTCCATCAACTTCTGTCCCTCAATGGTACAACCGTAACAGTTAATATGCTTTGCCGTTATTGGAAACTCATCGGATGTCCATTTTTTTGCAGTCTCTATTCGCAAAGCATCATCATTCGTAATCGTAGCTTTGTATGCGGGACATTCGGAACACACAATGCCACAAAAGGCAATGATCTCTTTCATATTCCTTCCCTCCTCTATTTCCCATTATCACCACCATAATCGTTGTAATCATCATAATCTTCACAATATTCCTCATAGAGACGCATATAATCAACGATAATAGTCACCGCCTCTTTTCTCATGTCCATAATAAGCGTTTCATCGAGCAGCACATCCTCTGTCAGGAACCAGACTTCACACCAATCATAATCCATTGCATCCTGAGCTTCAACAATTGCATAAATCATTGAGACAGTAAAACTTCTATCATTCTTACTCCATGCAACATCCAACATATCCAGGGCATCCATTACATCGAAGTAATCATCCATTGCAGTCAGATAACCGAGACAGAAGATCTCATCGGCGTTTAGTTGCTCAAAAGAGAGATTATCAATTTTGTCTCCATAGTACTTTTGCTGAAGATACTCAAAGTAGAAGGTACCGTTGCTCTTACCATTAATATCCCAGGAAAGCGCATTAATAACAGCTGCCTTCACATCAACAGGATTTTTATCAGAAGATAAGAATTTTGCGAATTCTTTTGTCAGTATACCATCTGACTCCTCTGCCTTTTTTACCATGGGAATGTCATTGTATTCAGAAGCAAAATATGTTGATGTAATGGGCGAATCAGCAAAAACTGCAGTAATAATGAAGAGTACCAGAATAAAAGCAATGATGCCTGTCCCCTTATCGTTCACTATTCCTCCCTGTAAATGTTTCTATTTCACTTTTTCATCTCCTTTTACCACCAAAACAGTAAGAATTCAAGAAAAATCTTCACGCCCAAAAGTGGACAAAAAAGTGGACAAAACGGAACACTTTGGGGGCAGCCCCCAAAGTGTTCCGTTTTTTTAAATTATAGCACTTTGGCATTACTTTGCCTCTTGACATCATCAATCATCTATCGTATATTCCAGTAACTTGAACCAACGTGGAGAAATGCACCATCTCCATCCTGCATCTTATGTACCATCTTGATTCAAAACACCGAAGCGGCAAAAAATGCTCCTGCTAAGATAAGATTCGCGTTACAAGAGCACACAGAAGGTAGATAGCGTCATGGAAATCGCAAGAAATGTTCACTCCATAAAACTTTTTTCAAATCGGGCTTTTCTTATAACTGGCAAGGAACTCACTCTCATCGATGCTGGTTTTCCGCTGCAATCAGGAAAAATTATTACTTTCATACGAAGCATCGGGAGAAAACCTGAAGAGCTATCTCTTATTATTCTCACCCATCACCACATCGACCATAGAGGAAGCGCTCGAGCAGTCAAGAAACTCACCGGCGCAAAAGTTGCAGCACATGTAAACGATATTCCCTTTGTTGAAGGACAGAAACATGCTCATAATGGTCATAGATTATGGTGGGTACGCTTATTGTTTTTTATTTTGGAACTCATTTTCAAACACGAAAAGGTGCGCGTTGATATCAAACTGAAAGACAGAGAATATATTGGTGGTCTTACCGTTATCCATTCTCCTGGACATACAGAGGGAAGTATTTCATTGTTCCTAATGAACAATAAAATCCTTTTTTGCGGAGATACGGTTCCCTACACACTTGGAAAGCTGAAAAGCCTTAATCCATATACAATGAACCATAATCAAGAACGGGAGTCTATTCAAAAACTATCTGAAATGGATTGTGACATCCTGCTCCCCAACGATTGTAAGATGGTACTAAAAGATGGGAAATCCATGCTCCGGGAATTCTGTAAAAACACAATAAACACATAACAACTCTCTACACGTATCAATCAAGACAAAACCAATTTTCCGTTCCAATCAAAATTGTTTGAGAAAATGTGCTTGAAATAAAATGCAATGCATGGTATACTTTTTTACATGTTCAGAGGCTATTCTCATTATAAATAAGTGCTTGAAGGAGGTACGTTTCTATGGAAGCAACAATTAAGTCGATCAAAGCAAGAGAAATATTGGATTCAAGAGGCAATCCAACTGTTGCAGTAGAAATAGAACTGGATAATGGCGTAAGAGGCTGGGAATCAGTTCCTTCAGGGGCATCAACCGGAACACACGAAGCGATCGAATTGAGGGATAAGGATCCCAAACGATTCGGTGGGAAAGGGGTACTCAAGGCTATTAAGAATGTTAACACAATTATAGCACCCGCTCTGAAAGGAAAAGATGTTACCGCACAGAAAGAACTTGATGAGATCATGTGCGAACTGGATGGAACAGAAAATAAAGGTAACCTTGGAGCAAATGCAATATGCGGAGTATCAATGGCTCTTGCGAGAACTGCAGCCAAATCGTGCGGATTACACTTGTATGAATATCTCAGCAAAGCAGAATCATATACTCTACCGGTACCCATGATCAACATAATAAACGGGGGAATTCATACCCTCATGCAGGGACCTGATTTTCAGGAATACATGATTGTCCCTCATGGAGCAAAGAGCGTCAAAGAGGCAATGAGATGGTCGAGTGAAACCTACCATGCATTAAAAAAGTTGCTGAAAGATAAAGGACTCAGCATCAGCGTCGCCGATGAAGGCGGTTTTGTGCCAACAATCAATTCAAACAAGGAGCCCATTAACCTTATCATCAAAGCAATCGAGAAAGCCGGTTATATACCGAGCGAGCATATTTCAATAGCACTCGATATCGCTGCAAGTTGCTTTTTCATTAAAGGAAAATATCTACTCAGAATTGAGCATGAAGAACTTACTGCTGAGGAAATGATAGATTATTACATCAACTTAATCGACAATTATCCGATCATCTTAATAGAAGACGGATTGTCAGAAGATGACTGGGACGGGTGGAAAAGACTGAATGAAAAACTTGGACAAGAAATAGAACTCGTCGGTGATGACCTTTTTGTAACCAATGTAAAAAGGATCAAGCAAGGTATTGATGAAGATGCTGCAAATTCTGTTCTTATTAAAATCAATCAGATTGGTACGGTAACCGAAACAATTGCAGCTCTTACACTGGCAAAACAAAACAAGTGGGGTTTTGTTGTTTCACACAGAAGTGGTGAGACCGTCAGTTCCTTTATTTCAGATTTCTCCGTTGCAATGGCCGGCGGTAAATTAAAGACTGGCGCTCCCTGCCGAGGAGAACGGGTAGAGAAATATAACCAACTCATACGAATCGAACAGGAACAAAAAGGAAAATCAGTTTATGCAGGAAAAGATGCCTTTGTGCGAAAAAATCCATCTTCTTGATACATAAGCACGTTCATACCTGTCGATCCCTTTTTAGAAAAATATCCGAAGATAGCTGTTCACTATCGAAGCATCGCTTCGATTTGAGAAAGCATTTGCTTTGGCGTGTAATGCCTGAGTACTATTGCATTCGATGGACAGGCTGACGCGCACGCACTGCAACCCTTGCACAAAACCTCATTGACTATCATAATCCTGTTCACTTCATCGAGTTTTAGAGCTCCGTATTCACATGCTGCCTCACACATTCCGCATCCAGAACAAACAATCTCATCAATTGATGAAACCACAGGTTCGATACTTACATAGCCCCTGCTAAGCATGCTCAAGGCAGAAGATGCAGCAGCCTTTGCCTGAGAAACAGTATCAGGAATATCCTTTGGACTCTGACAGCATCCAGCGAGAAAAACCCCCTCCAGAACCGTGTCAACAGGTTTCAGTTTTGGATGAGCTTCTAAGAGAAATCCATCCTGGGATTTTGACAGCTTCAGTATTTTCCGTATTTGTTCTGTTTCTTTCCTGGGAACGAGGCCTGTTCCAAGCACAACAAGATCAGCTTCAATTTCGACTGGTTCTCCAAGAATGGTATCCTCAGCTTTTATGATAAGCTTTTCGTCCTTTCTGTAAATCTCGCTTGGACTTGCTCTTCTGTAGAGTACGCCCTCGTTTCGTACCCTGTCATAGAACTCCTCATATCCTTTTCCAAAGGCTCTCATATCTACGTAGAGAACCGTAACCATAGAATTCGGAATCTTTTCCTTAACAAGGTGTGCCTGCTTTACGATAAACATGCAGCAAACACGTGAACAATATTCGTTGCCTACAGATTCATCTCTGCTTCCCACACAGTGGATAAATACGATCCTCTTTGGAACCTTTCCTGCAATAGTAATCTCACCACCGGTAGGACCAGAAGCTGAAAGAAGTCGCTCAAATTCAAGCCCGGTGAGCACATTCTCATAATCGCTGTACCCATATTCCTTTTTTAATTGAGCATCAAAGGGATCGAAGCCCGTTGCCACTATGATTGCGCCGCATTCAAATTCCACAATTTCATCTCTTAAATCATAGTTTATTGCCTCTCTCTCACAGCTCTTTATACATTCCCCACACCCAGAACATACACCGCAATTCAAGCATCGAGAGGCTTCCTGTAAAGCCATCTCCTCATTGAAACCCTTTTCAATCTCAACAAAGCTCTTTATTCTCTCCTCACAATTGATAGTTGGCATACGAATCCTTTCCATATAATCTGAGGAAAGTGGCTCAGGAAAAACCACCTCTTTCTCTTTTTTCTCCTCCGCATATTCCTTTTTATTTATATAGGCATCAATAGCCAAAGCTGCCTTTTTTCCATCAGCAATCGCTTCAATAATTGTAGCCGGTCCTCTAACAGCATCCCCTCCTGCAAAAACACCTTTCTTCTCTGTTCCCGGGGAAAGAACATTAACCTCAATGGTTCCCCAATTCGTAACAATCTGCTCTTTTTTAAGCCATTCTAATTCCGGTTTTTGTCCAATTGCGAATATCACCGTATCAAAATCAAGGGAAAATCCTGAATCCGGTACAGGCACAGGTCTCCTTCTTCCCGAAACATCCTTTTCACCAAGTCTCATCTTGATCAGTGAAATGCCACAAACCTTTCCATCTTTGCCCATTATTTTCACGGGTTGTGAGAGAAACTTGAATTCTATTCCCTCTTCAGCAGCAGCATTTATCTCCTTAACATCTGCTGGCATTTCCAATCTGCTTCTTCGATAGAAGATTGTAACCTCTGCTCCCAACCTTTTTGCAGTTCTTGCTGCATCAACCGCCGCATTTCCTCCCCCTATTACAGCAACACACATGCCTATCTCTACCTTTACATTACTGTTAACCTTTCTCAGGAATTCAATGCAGGAAAGTACACCACTCAAACCTTCACCTTCAATGCCCGGCATTACTTCTTTATGTGCTCCGATAGCAATGTAGATTGCATCAAAGCCATCGTTCTGTAACTGTTTTAAATCGGAAACTCTTTTATCTGTTTTTATGGAGACGCCACACTTCTCAATGTATTTTATATCTTTCATAAGAGCCTCCGGGGGAAGTCTAAACCTTGGTATGCCAAAACGAAGCATTCCGCCTGGTTCGTGCATCGATTCAAATACAGTCACGTGATAGCCTTTTAATGCAAGGAAATATGAGCAACTTAATCCACTTGGTCCTGAACCAATAATCGCAACCTTTTCTTTCCGTTTCTCCTTGATTGGAGGTTGTACGGACTCGATTTCTTGATCAGCCAAAAACCGTTTGAGATCAGCAATTGCAAGTGGCATGTCAATTTGTTTTCTTTGACATTCCTCCTCACACGGATGAG